>NZ_JBEZFT010000108.1:4569-22380 GCF_040649595.1 Kribbella sp. NPDC048915
GGTGGGGCGTGGGCGGTCGGTTGTCGGGGGTTGGGACACCGTGCCGGGGGTTGGGACAGGAAATTACGGGTGCAGGCCCGCCACGGCTTGTTCACGCGCCCGGCAGTTGGCGCGTGGCGGGGGCGGGTGAGCCGCCGGGTGGGGCGTGGGCGGTCGGTTGTCGGGGGTTGGGACACCGTGCCGGGGGTTGGGACAGGAAATTACGGGTGCAGGCCCGCCACGGCTTGTTCACGCCCCCGGCAGTTGGCGCGCGGCTGCGGCCAGGGGAGTTGCTGATCTCGGCACGGGGTGTCGAATCCGGCGTACCTCGTCCGACGCAGGGGTGACTGACTGCCTTGTGGAAGGAATCGCGATGACCACTGTGACGCTCCCCGAGACCCGTGTTCCCGCTCGTGCGCTGCTGACCGGCGGTGTGATCGCCGGACCGCTGTACGTCGCGGTGTGGCTGGTGCAGGCGTTCACCCGGGACGGGTTCGACATCACTCGGCACCCCGCCAGCCTGCTCGCGAACGGTGGACCTGGCTGGATTCAGACGGTGAACTTCATCGTCAGCAGTCTGCTCTGCATCGGCGCGGCGTTCGCGTTGCGCGGGCGGGCCGGCGTGTGGGGCCCGCGACTCCTCGGCATGTACGGCTTCGGGCTGCTGCTGGCGGCGGCGTTCCCGGCGGATCCTGCGGCTGGATTCCCGGTCGGTACGCCCGCCGACTACGCCGAGATCAGCGCCCGCGGGGTGGGGCATTTCGTGGCCGGCACCATCGGGTTCTCCGGGTTGATCGCGGCCTGTTTGGTGTTCGGGCGGCACTACCGTTCGCTCGGCCGCCGTACTTTCGCCCGCTACTCGGTTGGCACCGGCATCCTGTTCCTCGCCGCATTCGTCGGACTCAGCGCGGGGGCCGGCAGCCGCCCGACCATCATCGCGTTCGACCTCGCGGTCGTCCTCGGCTGGACCTGGATCACCGCGCTCTGCCTCGACAAGCGTTAACGACAAGCGAGGGCGACAAGCGAGGGCGACAAGCGAGGGCGACAAGCGAGGGCGACAAGCGAGGGCGACAAGCGAGGGCGACAAGCGAGAACGACAGGCGACAACCGCGGCGCCGTGGCAGGGTGTGGGCGTGATCCACACCTTCACGGTCGGCCGACTCGAGTGCGTCGTGGTGAGCGACGGTCAGCCGGGGCCGCCGTTCGAGCCACCACTCGAGGACTTTTTCACCCCGGAGTCGGGCGTTCCGAGCGAGGTACTGCGGGACGCCTGCCACGGACGGTCGTCGCTCACGTGTGGGTACAACTGTCTCTTCGTCAATACGCCGGACGGGATGGCGGTGATCGACACCGGTCTGGGCGCAAGCTTTCTCGGGTACGGCGAGTACATCAAGCCGCTCGTCGGGCAGCTCGAGGACGGAATGACGTCGGCCGGCCTCTCGCGCGCGAACCTGGCTGCGGTCGTCTTCACCCACCTGCACCAGGACCACTCGCGCGGATCGATCTGGTCCGGCGAGCTGACTTTCCCGGCCGCGACGGCGTACGCGCATGCCTTGGAGGTGGCGTTCTGGTCGGGCACGGTGGATCTACCGCAAGCGCAGCCGCATCTCGAGGCTGCGCGCGAGACCATCCGGCTGTTTGGCGAGAGGCTCCGAGCGTTCGAGTACGAGGCCGAGGTCCTGCCCGGTGTCCGCACGCTGGCCGCTCCAGGACACACGCCGGGCCACTCAGCGGTTCTGCTGGAATCGCAAGGCGAGCGGCTGCTGTGCGTCGGCGACACGTTCTACGATCCGCTGCAACTGACCAACCCGAGCTGGGCCACTCCGTGGGATCTGGATCTCGCGGCCTCGATCGCCAGCCGTCGCCACCTGCTGGAGCGCGCCGCCGACGAGCGGCTCATGGTCCACGCTTACCATCTGCCGTTCCCGGGCTTGGGTCGCGTGCAGCGCAACGGCGCGGCCTTCACCTGGCACCCGCTGACTTTAGGCATGTCTGACAGTCCAGCGCCTACTACGGAGCACTGAATGATTGATGCACGACCTGGTCTGGATTTTGGTGGTCTTTTGCGGCGATGGAACCGAGGACAGGTGCTCCAGCAGCGTTCGCCCCCGGATCACCTCTCGTGTCAGGGCCCGTTGTCGGCTCGTATACCGCCAGACAACCCCCAACACGAGGGGATGTCCCCTCGTGTAGGAGTCACGCAGCCGACCCCACCGCGATCGGGAGGCGCGTGTGGCGCGTGGCGTGTGTCAGGTCGACAGGACGTCTCCCGTACCAGGGGCCGCAGCTGAGCGTGAATCAGACACCGAACATACCCGCCCCGCACCACACGACCTGTCGAGCGTGCACACCTTCGGGCCGTGCATCGATCTAGGCACGCCGAGCTACCGAACCGAGCACCTCCTCGCGACGGCGCTGAATTGTCAGACGAGCCCTAGCGCAAGCAGGTACGGAGCGCATCCACCAGGCGAGTGGCCCGAGCGTCACCGTGGCCGATCATCCGGTTGACGGTGTAGGCGAACGCGACGCCGTACTCGTCGTCACCGAAGGCGAACTGCCCGCCCGATAGACCGGGCGCCGCCCGCGAGCGATCGAATTACGGCAGCACCCACCTCTGGTTCAGACTGCCGGTGCAGGTGTACAGGATCAGCCTCGTACCGTTCGCGCTCGAAGCCTTCTCGGCGTCGAGGCACAGCCTGGACGCGGCGTTGACGAGGGTCCCGTTCGGCTGTGGAATCCAGCGCTGACCAGGTGAGTTGTCGCAGGTCCACAGCACAGTCGGCGTCCTGAGTGCGGCGCCGCGCGCGGACAGGCACTTGCCCATCGAGCGGATCGTGCCGTCGTCGGTGGATGGCGTCCACTGCTGGTTGACCGCACCCTTGCAGGTGTAGAGCGTCGTCGGCGTACCGTTCGCCGTCTGTGCTCGGTAAACGTCGATGCACTTGCCGCCGATCCCGGTCGCCGCGCCGGTGCTCTGGAAAACGCCGAACTCCCAGAACGAGTAGTAGCTTCCGGCAACGGCTCGCTTGGTCGCCACAATCCGGACGTAGCGCGCGTAGATCGGGGTGAAGCCGACATTGTCGGTCCCGCCGTCACCGCTCGCCGTCGACGCCACGGTCTTCCAGGTCCGTCCGCTCCCGGACACCTGGATCTGGTACGACTTCGCGTACGCCGTCGACAACCAGTTGATCAGCACGCGATCCACCACCTGCACCGAGCCGAGATCGACCCGGAACCACTGCGTCTCCGTCCGCGCACTCGACCACGCGGTGCTCATCGAACCATCCACAGCGCGCACTGCCTCGCGTCCGGGCAAATAGACGCTCGAGGCAACAACCGCGCGGCCGCGGGCAAGGTTTCGCTTTGCGCCGAAGGCAGCCGTGTACGTCGTGTTCGCGGCCGGCGCAATCAGGTTGTGGTTACGTGCGCCGCCGTCCGACCAGAGCCCGAAGCGGTACGCGACGTTCGCGATGCTCTGCACGCGGTCCGTCGCCACGGACACGCTCGATCCGACGATCGTCGTGACTTTGAGTGGACTCTTCCCGCTCTTGTCGAGCACTGTCACCGGGAGCCCGGTCGGTGTCGACGCGAAGGTGGTCGTGACCGTCTTCGGGTCGAGCCGCACGCTCTTCGTGTCGGTCAGGCCTTGGGCGTCCCGCGCGGTCAGACGCAGTTCCAGGTACGACGGATACTCGTGGTCCGGTGCCGTGAAGGAGCCGCTGGCCGCGGTGACCGAGGTGATTGTGTGCGTGTGGCAGTTGCTCGGACAGTGGTGCATGACCAGCGACCAGGTGAGCGCGGAGGCCGGCAAGGTGCCTTGCTCGGGATCAGTGGCGGACCCGGAGAAGTTGATGGGATCGCCAACCTTCCAGGTGAAGGCCGGGCCGGGCGACGTGATCGTTGCCGTCGGCGCCGTGTTGGCGACGCTGATCTCCGTCGATGTCGAACTGCTCGCCTGTCCGTCGGACACGCGCAGGCGTGCGGTCGCAGTACCTGTCGTCGTGTACGTCCGTTGTACGGTCGCGGCCGTCGAGTCGTCGTACGCGCCGTCACCGTCGAGATCCCAGGCGTAGCTGAGGGTGTCGCCGTCGGCGTCGTGGGACGCGCTCGCGTCGAGCGTCACCGTCAGCGGTGCCGGCCCGCTCGACGGACTGGCCTGAATCACAGCCACCGGCGGGTTGTTCGTGCCGTTGTACACGTACCGCACGATCCGCCCGTTGTCGTAGTCGACCGTGAAGAGATCGCCGCCCGGACCGGTCTGCAGGCGTGTCACGCCGTACCCGGACGCGAACAGCTGGATGTTCGAGGGATCAGGCAGACCGTTGCTACCGCGCATCATCGCCCACACGCACTTCCGGCTGTAGTCGCTGAAGAACAGTGCGCCGTCGTACGTCGACGGATAGTTGCCCCCGGCATAGAACGACAGACCGGAGATGGACGAGCTGCCGGTCGTACACGTGTTGGCGACGCGGTCCGCGTGCCGATAGGCGTAGTACGGCGCGGTGACAGCGGAGGGGCCGGCGGCGTAGAGGTTCTCGCAGACGTTGAGGTTCGCGCCGTCGTACCCGGGCTGGCGGGCCGATCCTTCGTAGCACGGCCAGCCGAAGTTGCTGACGCCCGCGGTCGGGAGGACCACGCGGTTGATCTCTTCCCAGGTCGAGTACCCGACGTCGCCGATCCACAACTCGTTGGTGCCCGGTCGGAACGTGAACCGCATCGGGTTGCGCAGACCGTACGCGACGATGCGGCGGGCGTTGAGGTCGGCACTGCCGATCAGCGGGTTGTTCGGCGCCGCCTGCCCGGTGTCCGGGTTGATGCGGATGATCGAGCCGTCGAGGGTGGTCGGATCGGCCGGCGTCCGGAGGTCCTGGGCACGCAGCGCGCCACCCTCCGCGGTCGGCGGGGTGAGCGTGGCGCCGACCGGTGCGGTGCCGTCGGCACAGGGATTGTCGGGCGTGACGTCGGCGGCGGTGTAGCCGTCCTGGCCGTAGTCCACGTAGTTGAAGCTCGCGCCGTCACCGCCACCGGCGTACAGGTAGCCGTCCGGGCCGAACTCGATCGAGCCGATCGAATGGCTCGGGAACACCTGGCACCAGTCCTCGACCAGCACCTGCTCCGCGCCGTTCGCGTTGAGCACCGAGAGCCGTGCGCTGGCCTGGCAGCCGTCCGCGGTCGGACCGGGCGGCGAAGGACACGGATCCGCGGTGGTGCTCGCCGTACCCCACTTCGGTGCCGCTCCGCCGATCGGCGCATCATGTGTGTACAGCACGTAAACCCTTGGATCCACAGGGAAATCGGGATGCAGCGCGAGACCGAGCAAGCCGCGATCCCAGAAGTTGTGCACCTTCGTGCGCAGGTCGGCGTACACACTCGGCGCCGGATCATCGAGCGAGTCGAAGACCTTGACCAGTCCGCTCTTCTCGGCGACGAACACCCGGCCGTCCGGCGAGAACGCGACGTTCGTCGGATCGCTCAGCCCGGTGAACACCACCTGCTCACTGAAACCGCCGGGCACGGCCGCAGCGCGTGCCGGCGTCAGCGCGACGAGCGGCAGCAACAGCAGAACTACGAACGTGGACAGCGCAGGGCGCAGCCACTGGGCAGTCATCCTCACAAAGCCCCCCAGGCCGAAAGTCCGGTGCCCGTCCCTCACAGCCCCCTGTTGCGGGTCACTCGGATCGCGTCAGGATGACGTCCCGCGTAGCGGCTCCGCAAGACCTTTCAGGTATTCGTTTCCAACATTCCATCGACCGTCACTCCGGCGGTCGGAACAGGCACAATGAGATGATGATCCCGAGCGTCCGACTGTTGCCCTCGGCACCTGGTGTGTACCGTTTCCGTGACGAGACGGGCAAGGTGCTGTACATCGGCCGGGCGCGGAACCTGCGGCGACGCGTGGCGTCGTACTGGTCGAATCTCGGTGACCGGCCGCACCTGCGCAGGATGGTCGCGCGGATCGCTCGGGTGGAGGGTGTCTGGTGCGACTCCGACCACGAAGCGGCTTGGCTCGAACGCAACCTGCTCGAACACAGCCGCCCGCGCTGGAACCGGATCGAGGGCGGCGCGGAGGTCGTCGGCTACATCCGGTTGGACGACGGTTCCAAGCCGGGGCTGCGGTTCGAGCACACCGTCAGCGGTACGGCGCCGCACTTCGGGCCGTACCTCGGTGGGCTCCGGATCCGGCAGGCCATCTCGGGACTGCATCGCGTGCTGCCATTGCAGTACACCGTGGCGGGCGACGGCTCGGCGGAAGAATTCGGACGGCTGTTCGGGATCGGGCCGGGCGACCGCGCGGCGCTGACGCGGACCGCGATCGCCGTACTGCAACGGGACCCGGCCGCGGTGGAGGCGTTGTGCGACGAGCTCGTACGACGGCGCGACCGGGCCGCGGGGGAACAACGGTACGAGTTCGCGGCCAAGGTGCAGGGCGAGATCGAAGCGCTCGACTGGATCTGCGCGGAACAGAAGGTCACGTCACTCGAGCCCTGTGACGCGGACGTGTACGGGTGGGCGGACGGGGTGCTGGTGCGGTTCGAGATCCGGGGTGGGCGGATGTGCACGTGGACACAGCGTGCCGTGGGTGAGGCAGCGGGACGTCGCCGGGTCGCCGAGACACCGGAGCCGTGGCGGGATTTCGCCCAACGCAACGCAGAACTCGCTGCGCAGCTCCCCAGGTAACCGAGTCGCCGCACGTCACCAGCCGACTTCGACTCGCCCGGTGTGCGTCAACTATCCCGCGCCCGGAAGCGCCGCCGCGCCCGCGCCGAGCGCTGCGCGGACGACCGTGGTCGGCGAGGCTTGAACAGGTACTGGTGCGTGTGCACCGGTTATTGCCTGTTCAAGCCCACGGTTTCGTGGTGGCGCCCCCGGGTTGTGGCCGTCGGCACGAGGCTGGGGGTGAGTGTGGGTGCGGGTGCGGTTGGGTGGCCGGGAGCTGCCATCTGCGGTGAGTGACGCCTCGGCTACCTAGCATGGTGGCCATGAGCCAGCCCCCGGTACCGCCGAACCAGCCGCCCGGATCGCCTGACTCGCCCGGCGAACCGCCGTACTCGCCCGGCCGACCGCCGAACCAGACCGGCCAACCGTCGAACAACCAGAGGTACCAGCCGGGCCAGCCGCCGTACCAGCCGCCGAGCCAGCCGCCGTACCAGCCGGGCCAGCCGCCGTACCAGCCGCCGAGCCAGCCGCCGTACCGGCCGGGGCAGGCGCCGTACCAGCAGGGCCAGCCGCCGTACCAGCCGGGGCAGGCGCCCTACTCGGCCAGGCCGCAGCAGCCGTCGCGAGGGTTGTTGATTCTGATTGCAAGTCTGCTTGCGGTGTCGGCGCTCGTCGCTATCACGGTCACTGTCGTCGCCGTGACGAATGCCAACGACAAGCCGGCCGGTCGTGACTCGTCGGCGCGGACGCAGCCGGCGGATCCGGGGGCGGTCGAGTTCCGCCGGGTGCTCACTTCGACGCCGGGTACGTGTCCGACCCCGGCGCCCGCGGGTACGGCGTGCGGCGACGGGTTCCGCTACACGCTCGGCAAGGTCGAGCTGAACGGCAGCAATGTGTCCGAGGTGAAGGCCGCCGAACACCAGGACAGCCCGGGCCGGTGGTTCGTCGAACTGACGCTCGATGCCGATGACGCCAAGCGCTTCGAGTTGCTGACGGCCGACCTGGCCAAGCAGCCACCGCCGACGAACCAGTTGGCGATCGTGGTGCGCGGTCAGGTCGTCGTGGCCCCGGCGGTGCAGTCGGCGATACCGAACGGCAAGGTCCAGCTCACTGGCAACTACTCCCGCGGCGACGCGCAGGAACTCGTCGGCAAGATCACCGGCTGACCTTCCAGGTCACCGTCGTCCCCGGGTAGCTGTAGCCGACCGCCACGTGTGGAATCGGTCCCGGCCACGGCGAGTGCTCGACGCGCCGGTACACGAACCAGCCGTTGGCGACCGTGGCAATGCCCTGGTAGCCGTCGGCGGTCCGGACCGTGATGCGCGGGAGTCCGCGCGGCTTCGGGTCGACCAGGGTCGACACCTGGCCGAACACACTCGTCACGCTCGACCCGGGCGCCGCGCCCCGGTCCTTGGCCGCGCTCTTGCGCAGCACGATGCCGTGCAGCGCGCCGCCGGGCACGACGGACCGCTTGGCGCCGTCGCCCCACTCGGTCGTGCAGAAGACGACGAGCTTCGGATCCTGCGGCGAGCGGTAGATGATCGACATCCCGAAGGTGTCCTGAGTCTTCACGACCAGCTGCCAACCGGTCCAGGCGTCCGCCGGTGTGCCGTCCGCTTTCGAGCAGAGGCCGGTACTTCCAGCGGGCGCCACCTTCGCGGCTGTCGGGCTCGCGGCGTCCGGCGCGACGGGGACCTCGCTCGAGCGGTTGATCGTGTCGACCGCGACGGTGGTCGCGCCGGCGATCATTGCGGCGGTGGCCAGGGAAGCCAGCACGGCCGCCGTACGACGTCGGCGTACCTGGCGGCGACCGGTCCGCACCAGGGCGTCCGGGTCGGGGACGTACGACGGTTGCGCGTCGACGGCCTCGGTCATCAGGTTCTTGAGTTCGTTCGTCATGTCAGCCTCCCAGTTCCGCGAGGTCGAGGCCGGCGAAGGCGGGGTGTTGGCGCAGTTTGTCGAGGGCGCGCAGGGTTTGGCTCTTCACGGTCCCCGGCCGGCAGCCGAGGACGTCGGCGGTGTCGTCGACGGACAGGTCGTCGAAGTACCGCAGGACGACACACGCGCGCTGCCGAGGCGGGAGCTCGGAAAGCGCCTGCGTGATCATCAGCCGGTGTTCGGCCCGCTGCATGTGATCGGCCGGATCCGCGGTATCGCTGAAGTAGCTTTCGCCGCCGACCAGTTCGGTACTCGACTTGCGGCGCAGTCCATCGAGGGTCGCGGAAACGACCACTTTCCGCGCGTAGGCAACGAGGCCCAGGTTGCGGATCCGCGGCCAGCGCCGGTACAGCCGCAGCAGCGCCTCCTGGGTCGCGTCCTCGGCCCGCCGCCGGTCTCCGCAGATCAGGTACGCCGTCCGCCACATGGCATTGGCGTGATGCGTTACGAAAGCGGTGTACTCACCCTCCGCAGCGCTGTCCATCGAGCCTCCTCATCTCGCGCTGCGCAATGAACGCGTCGGCGCGAGATTCGGTTGCATCAGCGGTTGCTGACCTCGAACGCGACGACCGCGGCGGCGACCGCGACGTTCAGCGACTCGACGCCGGCGTGCAGCGGGATCTGCAGGTCGGTGTCGGTGTTCACCGTGATGCCGTTGGTCTCGCCGCCCAGCACGTACACCGCCCGCGGCGCAAGCTCGGCCTTGAACAGCGACTGCGAAGAGCGCGCCGACAGCCCGTACACGTGGTAGCCGGCGGTTCGCAGTACGTCGACCGCGGCCCTTGCCGTCGACGTGTTCACGATCGGTGCCTGGAACGCGACGCCGGCCGAGGCCTTGATGACCAGCGGACCGACGTGCGGCGTACCGGCCCGGGGGAGGATCACCCCGTCGAACCCGGCGCCGGTCGCGGTCCGCAGAATCATTCCGACGTTTCCCGGGTTGGTCACCCCGTCGAGCAGGAAAACGTTGGTCGGCCGTTTCCCGCGGGCTCGGACGAACTCCTCCAGCGGCGTCATCCGGGGCGCGTCCACATCCGCGACCACGCCCTGGTCGTGCTTGCCGTTGCCGGCCAGCCACTTCACCCGGCTCGGGGTCGCCCGCTCGACCGGGGTTCCGTACTTCTCCGCCGCCTGCAGGATCTCGCGCATCGAGTTTCCGGTCGCGTTGTCCGCGAGGACGACCTTCGCCACCGACAGGTTCGGGTCGTGCAGGGCCTCCAGTACCGGCTTGCGCCCGTACACGGTGATCCACTTGTCCCGCGGTGACCTCTTCGCATCCACCCGCCTACAGTAGCGCCGGGTTCGTTGCCTTCCCGTCCAGCCAGAGCACCTTGCTCGGGTCGCCGTGCGGCCCGGACCGCCCGACATGCTTGTCGCTGATCTCCGGGCCGTTCTTGATCACGTGCACCAGCGCCATCCCGTGCCCGCGGCCCAGCTCGTACTCCGCCTTGAGCCAATCGAGGATCACGCCCGCCTTCACGTCCGCCGCGCCGTACCCGCGCTGGTGCGCCTCGTCGACCAGCTGCCGCGGGGTCCTCCCGGTCTTGTCCTCGATCTTGTCCAAGTACGCCTGGAACGACATCGTTTTCCTCCTGAAGAGTCGCTGTACACCCAGGCGTCGGACGGGCCGTGCGGAAATCGACACGCACTCCGAACATTTCCTCAGCAGCTACTGCTGCGCGCGAAGGCAGCGCAGGATGGCCTGGACGGAGCGGTCGACGTCGAACTCGTCAGTGGTCCAGTTGCTGACCGAGATCCGCATCGCGGCCCGCCCCTGCCACGTCGTACCGGACATCCAGCACGTCCCTTCCTGCTGTACGGCGTCGACCACCCGCCGCGTCAACTCGTCGTCGCCGAACCGCACCAGGACCTGGTTGAGGACCACCTCGTTCAGCACCTCGACGCCTTCAGCCCGGAGCGCGTCGGCGAACCGCACCGCCAGCGCGTGACACCGGTCGACGATCTCGGCGATGCCGGACCGGCCGAGCGCCCGCAGAGCGGCATACACCGGGATCCCGCGTGCCCGCCGCGAAAACTCCGGGTTGTAGTCGAGCGGATCCCGTTCCCCGTTCTCGTCCTGGATCAGGTACGCCGCGCGGATCGACATCGCCGCGCGATGCGCCTCGGGATGCGCGCAGAGCACCAGCCCCGAGTCGTACGGCACGTTGAGCCACTTGTGCGCGTCGGAAGCCCACGAGTCCGCCAGATCGATCCCGTCGACCAGCGAACGCAATTCATCACTGACTGCGGCCCACAGGCCGAACGCGCCATCTACGTGCACCCAGGCGCCACGCTGGTGCGCGAGGTCGCAGATCTCCCGGATCGGATCGATCGCCCCGGTGTTCACGTTGCCGACCTGCGCACACACGATCTGCGGCCCCTCGTCCTCGAGAGCCGATTCAAGCGCTTCAACCCGGATTCGCCCCTGCCCGTCGACCGCGATCGGCACGATGCAGTTCGTCCCCAGCCCGAGGAACCGCAGCGCCCGGTCGATCGTGTCGTGGCGCTCCGCCCCGGCCAGGACGCGGATCGGTGGCGCACCGATCAACCCGTCGAGGTTCGCGTCCCACCCGGCTCTCCGCAGTACGTCGTGCCGCGCGGCCGCCAGCCCCGTGAAGTTGGCCATCTGGGCGCCGGTCACGAAGCCCACCGACGTAACTCCGGGCAGCCCGAAGAGCTCGACCAGCCAGCGCGCGGCGACGTCCTCGGCCACCGCGCCGGCCGGAGAGGCGGCGTACAGGCCGGCGTTCTGGTCCCAGGTCGTGGTCAGCCAGTCCGCGGCCAGCGCCGCCGGCGTGGCCCCGCCGAACACGAAACCGAAGAACCGTCCGCTCCCACTCGGCAACAGACCGTCCTCAACCCCCTCCGCGAGTTGCGCGATCACGTCCCGCGGCTCGGTCGGCGCCGTCGGTAACGGCCCGCCGAGCGCCTTGTGCAGCTCCTCGGACGTCGCCCGCGGCCCCACCCGCCGGTCCGGAAGCTCACCCAGATACTTCGTTGCCCGCTCATATGCCTCGGACAGCGGCCCCTCCCAATCCACCATCTCTCCTTTGTACGCTTCGCGCATGCAGATGAGGAGTCGATGGTCCGCGATCGTCGGCTACTCCCTGGTGGGCGCCGCGACCCAGCTCGTCTGGCTCAACTTCGCCGGGGTCACCACGGTCGCCGCCGCGCGGTACGGCGTCTCCGAGACCGCCATCGGGTGGCTGGCGCAGGTGTTCCCGCTGCTGTACGTCGTCCTCGCGATCCCGTGCGGTCTGCTGTTGGACCGCTGGTTCCGGCCCGCGCTCGTCGCCGGCGCCGTACTGACCGCCCTGGGCGCGGCGATTCGCCTCGGTGACACGTTCGCGTGGCTCCTGGCCGGCCAGATCGTTGCCTCCGTCGCCCAACCGCTCGTGCTGAACGCCATCACCGGAATCACCGCCCGCTCCCTGGCGCCGAAGGACCGCCCGGCCGGCATCGCGATCGGCACCGCCAGCATCTTCGCCGGCATGCTCCTCGCCTTCCTGCTCTCGGCGGTCTTCACCACCGCGTCGGCCATCCCCACACTCCTGATCATCGCCACAGTCTTCTGCGCCGCGGCAGCCGTTTTCCTCACCGTCACGCTGCGCGCTCCCGCGTTTGCCGCGATCCCCGAACCAGCAGTTGTCCGGCCGTCCGCCGAGTCATTTCCCGCTCAGCTGTCGGACGACGACGCCTCGGCACCTGTGCCGAGCGCGCTGGCCGCCGCCTGGGGTGACCCGCTGATCCGGAAACTGTGCGTACTCGCGGTATTTCCTTTCGGCGTCTTCGTTGCCCTGAGCACCTTCGCCCAAGCGCTCCTGGAACCATCGGGCGTCAGCGGCGGCACTGCGAGCGTCATTCTCCTGCTACAGGTCGTCGCCGGTGTCCTCGGCAGCGCCACCATCCCGATCCTGGTCGCCCGTCACCATGCCGAATCCACCCTGCTCGTCATCAGTCTGAGCGCGACCGCCGCGGCCTGCGCCCTGCTGGCCTTGGCGCCCGGCGTGCTCACCGGCTTCGTGGCGATCACGCTGATCGGCCTGCTGCTGTTGCCGGCGCTCCCGATCGTGCTCGAGCTCGTCGAACGCCGCACCGGCGAGGCCGAAGGCACGGCGGCCGGCCTGATCTGGATGGCCGGCAACCTCGGCGGCCTGATCGTCGCGGTCGCCGTCGGACTCCTGGTCGACCACCCGTTGGCCGCGTTCCTGGTGATGGCCGTGATCGCGCTCATCGCCGTACCGGGTGCTCGTTCCCTCCGCCGTCCGATCGCCGAACTCCGAGTGCGGTCAGACCCGTAACGAGCACGCCGCCGGCACCGGCGACGACGAACGTCGTACGGGCGTCCGTCTGCTCGAGCAGCAGCCCGCCGAGCACGTACGAGAGACCAGCCGCCAGGCCGATCGCGCCGTACAAGTTGCCGAACACGCGACTGAGCAGCTGCGGCGGAACCACGCGCTGGAGATGCGTATTGACGCCGACGTCGATCCCCGCGATCCCGAGCCCGCGGATCACCTGCAACGCGAGCGCCGCCCAGACCGCCCAGGCCAGCCCGGTCACCAGATTCCCGAGGCTGCTCACGGCGAACCCCAGCACCATCAGTACCGGCATGCTGAACCGGGTCGCGTATCGCGCCAGAATCGCGAATCCGGCGATCAGCCCGATCCCGACCCCGCGTAGAGCGTCGCGGCCACCGAGTCGCTCGCGCGCAGCTCGTCCTTCGCGAGGAACACCATCGCCACGTCGTCCACCCCGTTGAACGCAACCACCGCGAAGAACCCGAGCCCGATCACCCGAATCTGCGGCGCCCTCAAGATGTACCCGAGCCCGTCGCGCGCGTCCTTCAACACGCTGTGCCCCGACGCCGCAGCTGGCGGGATCTTCGGTAACCGCGTCAGCAGCAGCGCGGAGACCACGAACGTCGCCGCGTCGATCAGCAGGATCCCGCGTACATCGGTGACCAGGAACAACCCGGCCGCGATCAGCGGACCGACCGCCTCCAACCCGTTCGTGCCTGCGCCGAGCGCGGAGTTCGCCGCCTCCAACTGATCGTCTCGTACCAGCCGAGGCATCGCGCTCCGCGAACTCGCCAGGAAGACCTGCGCCGTCAGACTCCGCACCGCGACCAGGCCGAGCAGCACCGGCAACGGCGGCAACCAGAGCGCCATCACCACGGTCAGCGCACCTTGCACAAGGTCACAAGCGACCATCACCCGCCGGAGATCGAACCGGTCGCCCACCACCCCCGCGAAGGCTCCGAACAGCCCCGGCACGAAGTCCCCCGCCAGCAACAACAACGCCACCGCCAGCGCCGCACCGGTCGACTGCTGCACGTACAGCAGCAGCGCCACCAGCCCCAACGAGTCCCCGAGCACCGAAACCACCCGGGCACCCCACAGCCCCCCGAACCCACCCGGTTCCCGCAGCAGCCCCCACACGATCCACTACTATGTACCGACACCACGCCGGTGTGGCGCAATTGGCAGCGCACCGCTCTTGTAAAGCGGTGGTTGGGGGTTCGAGTCCCCCCGCCGGCTCTAGCTCTGACCAGGCATTACTACGGATGGTGATCGCCCGTAGTCACGATCTGTCAATGAATCTGTCAATGAGTACGATGGATCCATGCCTGGACGTCGCAAAACCGGCGGTCGTGAGCGAGGGTTCGTCCGCAAGCGCGGCAACTCGTACCAGGTGCTGGTCTATCAGGGCGTCGATCCCGTCACCGGCAAGGATTCGTACCTGACCGAGTCGACCCGCGACGAGAAGAAGGTCCCGGAGATCCGCTCGCGACTGCTCGCCAAGGTCGATCGTCAACGCAACGCCGCAACCAAGGCCACCTTGTCGTACGCGTTGGACGCGTGGCTCGAAGTTCACGATGCAGATGACTCGACACTCGATCGATATCGTGAGCTAACCGATCGGACCATCGGGCCAGCCCTCGGCGACGTACCGATCTCGAAGCTCGGAACCCGTGCCCTGGAACAGTTCTACGCGCAGCTGCGACGCTGCAGCGCGAGGTGCGACGGGAAACCGTTCATTGAGCATCGCACCGCCGGCGAGCATGAGTGCCGACTGGTCAAACATCGGTGGCCACCAGGTCGGCCATCAGCGAAGACCCGTGCCGAGCATGACTGCGACGCTGCTGGATGCAAGGTGATCGAGTGCGCGCCGCACGTCTGCAAGCCCTTGTCGGCGGGGACTGTCCGCAAGATTCACTTCGTCATCAGTGGTGCTCTCGCGGCCGCGGTCCGCTGGGAGTGGATCGACAGCAATCCCGCAGTCGAGGCAAAGAAGCCGAAACAGGCGCCGCCACAACCGCAGCCTCCAACATCCGACGAGGGCTCGCGGATCGTTGCCGCTGCCTGGGAGCAAGACTTCGCGTGGGGGATGCTGATCTGGCTGAAGATGGTTACCGGTGCTCGCCGCGGTGAGCTGCTCGCACTGCGCTGGCATGACCTGCACCTCGACCAAGGCGTCCTCGAGATCCGTCGCAACTTCACTCGACGAAACGGGAAATCTCGGGAGAAGGACACCAAGACCCACCAGATGCGTCGCATCAGTCTCGACCAGGGAACCGTCGAGCTGCTAGCCACGCATCGCTCGAAGTGCGAGGAGCAACTGGCCGCACTCGGCGTAGCCTTCGACGAATCCACGTTCGTATTCTCGTACGAGGCAGACCACGGTCGTCCGTGCAACCCGGACGGTGTCAGCCACCGCTATGCCGACATGTGCGCGCGCCTCGGCATCAAGAGCCATCTCCACACCTTGCGCCACTACTCCGCAACCGAGCTCATCAGCTCCGGCGTAGACATCCGCACGGTTGCCGGCCGCCTCGGCCACGGTGGCGGCGGTACGACGACGCTGCGCGTGTACGCCGCCTGGGTTGCCGAATCAGACCGCCAGGCTGCAAACGTGCTCGCCGGTCGCCTCCCCAAGCCAGGCCTAACTCGCGGCGGTCGGCGCGATTCCCCCTCCTAAGCGCCTCATTACGAGTCCGTCACCACAGGCGCAGGCGGCCAGGGGGTGCGCGCTTCTAGGCGTCGAAACATGCCCGCCGATAGCGGGTTGCTAACGGCTGCTCCGAGTGGTTCGGGGGCACCCGGGGGGCACCGAGTCTGCCTTGGGGTAAGCCGACATCGAGAGCACCTTCATTGCGACTGCCTAACCGACACGCGGACGTGGTTGCCGGTCCGGCGAGGCGGGGACACTCCCAATTAGGGATCACAAGCGCACTAACAGCGGCTTTCTGCACACAATCCGTAACGTTGTACGGCGGTGATCGATAGGTAGGTATACCGGCGTACGCTGGATGTAAGGGCCAAACGAGGGGAACGGTAACGATGACCGCCGCATTGCTGAGCATCGCGCGTTTGCCTGCCCACCTGCTCCGCCCCCGTGGTGAGGTAGTCGGTAGCGAGCGCGACGCGGCTGCCAAGTATCGCGAAATGATGGGTCTGGATCTGTCCGACGAGGAGCAGCAGGCCCTGGCAAAGCGTAATACCCAGGGTGCGCCAGTCCGCAACCTTCGGGCCTACCGCGCCTAGGTGCCGGGCCTACTGCGCTGGCGAGACGGCCAGCGGGGCGACAAGCAGGCACTTTGCGGTTTCACCTGCACTGAGGACTACGTAAAGAGCTTCCTAACGGGCTGGCAGCGGGTCCACCCCAAACCGTGGGAATACGAAGTCCAGTCGCTCATTCGCGATCTGAAGCCGCCGTACTCGTGGCCAAAGTGCCTGTTGCTCGGGTTCGATGACGACGGCTTGGCTGCGGTGGCCCACTATCGGGAAGTGGACGGCCCAGCACAGATCCTCCTTGAAGCGTTGGCGGTTGCTCGTCGACTTCGAGGTGTCGGCGGCGGATACGCGGATGACATGGCGGATGAGCTCCTGTCGACCGTGACGGATCGAGCTCTGGAGAAAGGCGTCAGCGAGGTCCTGGTCGAGGCACGGGTGTTTCACACCAACCTTGCTAGCCAAGACTTCTGCAGACGTTTCGGCATGCGCCACACCGGAAACCTCCGCCCGGAGGTGCAGGTG
Organism: Kribbella sp. NPDC048915; assembly: GCF_040649595.1. NCBI lineage: Bacteria > Bacillati > Actinomycetota > Actinomycetes > Propionibacteriales > Kribbellaceae > Kribbella > Kribbella sp. NPDC048915. The sequence continues at coordinate 21,180 of NZ_JBEZFT010000108.1, forward strand.
TGGAGCTACAGGCTCCTGGTCTAGTCGAACCCGACGTTTGCCTTGCCACCATTCCTGCCCCACGGTCAGACACCCGCGCCGGCAGCTCGTGGTGAGTTGGATCGCGTGGGTCGGGAAGCGTCCTGCCCCTGGCCTCCGGCGAGGACGGCGCCCCAGCGCCGCCCGCAGCCGGGGCCGCGCGCCGAAGGCGCGCCCTTGATCTGTCAGAGCTCAACTCAGCAGTGAGCCGCCGTCGACTCTGTCCTCCGTCGGGTGATGTGCGACAGTCGTCCGCCAGGTGATCTGCGACAGTGTGAAGGCGCGGATCGCGCCTAGATCCGGACGTTTGGTGTGGCGCCGAACGGTCGCCGACCTGGCTATCGCAACGCGTCGAGGACGTCTGCGGTAGTGAGGTGACCGGCAGCGACGAGCTTGGCGCCGAATGACCGCGCACGGTCTGCGCCGGATCTCGTGGCGAGGTTCCGGACCATCTTCTGGAAGTGCCGGACCGTCCAACCGTCAGGATCCTCGTCGTAGACACTCAGCTCTTGCAACCATCGGCTCAGCGCCCTCGCCATATCCGCCTCCGATACCAAGTACTTGGAGTCGGATCCGGACTGGTGTCGAGGCGCGTCCCCCAGGCCATCGACGGCGAGGTCCATCGCGTGCAGGTAGACGAGCGCCTGAAGCACGAGCTCTTCCCCCATAAAGTTGGCCTGCACCCACGGATCGGCCCAATCCGACGCCTCGGTCCGGGTACGACGCCCCGCAACGACGTCCTCCCACCAGACCTGCACCTCAGCGCGGGTCGGCTCGTCCTGACCGGTTACAGGGTTCACTGCCACAAGGGCAGTCTCCCAGAGCCGCCGATCGAACGTCACTGGCAGGGACCACGCTGTCCGCGGCAGATCCGTGCGTTGGCCAGATCGGTGCGTTGGCCGGCTTCTTCAACTACTCGCCAGACGTCTAGCCTGTCGCACATCAGCTGACAGATATGTGTCGCGGATCTGTTGGCGGATCACAGCCGCCGTCGACTCTCTGCCTGGCGGGTGGCGATGGGGAATGTGAAGCAGCCTTAGCCTCGATCCACCGATGGACTGGGGTGAGTTGGCGGGAGTGAGCGTGCCGTGACGCGAGAATGCCCTTGCGTGCTGGGAGATTGGGACTTGTCGAAGGTTCCGAAGCTCTCAACCCGAAAGGGCATCTCTGAGGTGCAACTCTC
>NZ_JBEZFT010000109.1:0-22136 GCF_040649595.1 Kribbella sp. NPDC048915
CGTCGTGAGCGGCTGGTCACCAAGGCGATGCGGCATGCGCTGAACACCCGTGACCGGGGTTGTGTCGTGTGTGGGGCGCCGCCGGTCATGTGCGACGCCCACCATCTGATCTCCTGGCTGGACGGCGGCGCGACCAAGATCTCGAACCTGGCGCTGCTGTGCCGTCGCCATCACGTCGACCTGCACGCCGGCCGCTGGCACATCACCATCGTCAACGGCCAAGTCCACGTCAGTCGCCCCGCCTGGTCTCAACCACCACCGGCACGCAAACGCCGCAAACCCCCAACGCCACCAGGCGCACACCCACCCACGCCCAACGCCACGACCCAACCGCCCGGCGCCACAACCGGCACGCCCGGCGCCGCAACCGGTACGCCCGGCGGTGCACCCGGCATGCCCGGCGGTGTACCGGGCACGCTCGAGGACGCTGCGGGTACGTGTCATGGGGCCGTGGACTGCGACATCGACGTACCGTGGCACGACGTCGCAGCGCGAACCCACGACGTCGCAGCGCGAACCCACAACGTCGCAGCGCGAACCCACGACGTCGCAGCGCGAACCAAGGACAACGCAGCCGGCCCGTGCGACAGTGTCATCGGCACCCACAACTCCAGCGGAACGTCCGACGTCGCAGCACCCGAACCCGACGTCTGGGCAGACACGCTCGACCACGCCGTCGGCAATCCGGCAGACCGTACACACGGCAGTGCAACCGGTATGCCCGACGGTGCACCTGGTGCACCAGACGCCGCAGGTCACGCGGAAGCAGTCGAGCCAGACGAGCCAGCCGAGCCAGCCGTCAGTGCCGGCACCCCTACGTGGTGGAGATCCAACGAAGCGACTCTCCGAGCCGCCGACGCCTTCGCCGCAGCAGACTGACGCCTCGGGGCCATCGCTTCTGCGAGCTCTCGCGGTCCGACCACTGGTCGGTGCCTCGCATTGCGCGCGCCGCTGGGTGCGTGCCATCCGCCGCGCTCCGGACGATGCAGTACCTCGATGCGGTACCTCGATGCAGTACCTCGATGCAGTCGGCACCCGCCGTTCGACACCTGCTGTTGGAGACAGGCAGTTCGATGCACGCTCTCCGATGCACGCTGTTCGAAGCGCGCTGTCCGACACGCGCCGCCTCCGGGTAACCTCGGGCGACGATCCGCAGGCGAGGGCGACGTGGAGTCAGCCCCGGGACCGATTCGTACGCCGAGCCGAAGGGACGCTACTTGCTGGTGGCAACCTCATCCAGGTGTCCTGCGGGGTGGTGTATTCGTCTGCGGCTGTACTGACAGTCGTATCGATGGTGATGGGATGCGGTGCCAGTGCGTGCTCGGGTTGTCGACGCCCGCCGCCCTTACGGGGCCAGTCGCCACCGTCGCATCCGGGTCGGCGCGAACTTCTGTCTCGTGCCGTGCCCGTGCCCGTAGCCGTGGGCGTGCGCGTAGGCCCTGAGTCGTCAGTAGCTGCGGAGCTGCGCTCGTCGATTCGTACGCGGCTGTGTGGGTGCGCTAACGGTGTCCGCAGCTCCGTTCGTGCGGCCACCTCACTTCGTGACGCTCGCCCGGAGCGTGGCCGAGTGCGGGAACTCCGGCGTGTCCATGCATGACCACCCGCGTAGCAACTACCTGCGCCGCTACCTGTCTTCACCTGTCTTCACCTGTCTCTACCAGCGTCGCAGCCGCTAAGGCAGCGGCTGCGTCGCCGCCTTAGCGGTCGTGTCGAGCGGCTGTGTCGTCATGTGGGCGGATCGGTTGCGCGAAGCACCTGTCCGACCGCATCCGCCCCGTCGTACCCGGTTGGTCCGGCCTCGTGCGGATCGCCTGTGTCGCCGCCTGAGGGCTTGGCTGGGGATTGATGTGTAGCAATGTGCACAGGTCGACTGCGCGCGCGGGTGCGCGAGGCACCTGCCTGTCTACGTCCGCACCGTCGTACGCGGTTGGCCTGCCTGTCGTGGAACTGGCTGTGACGCCGGCTCAGCGTCCGGTGGGTTAGCGGCTGTGTTGCCATGCGTGGTGCGCCTGCGGGACCAGTTGCGCGAAGCGCCAAGTCGTCAGCATCCGCGCCGCGTACCAGCTCAGCCGGCTGCCGCAGCCTCCCCTGAGCAACTGTGCCCGCCGCCTGGCCATAACCGCCCGGCCACAGCCGCCGACCCGCCGTCCCGGCCGCAGCCGCCGGCCCGCAGCCGCCCGCGCCGACCACCCCTCGATGCCCGGTTGGCCGCTGTCCGCTTGCTGCCGGCTTGGCCTCCATGTCGCCGCTGCCGGCTTGGCCTCCATGTCGCCGCTGCCGGCTTGGCTTCCATGTCGCCGCTGCCGGCTTGGCTTCCATGTCCGCCGCTGCCGGCTTGGCTTCCATGTCGCCGCTGCCGGCTCGGCCCCACCTCGCCGCTGCTGGCCCGGTGCATGCGCGGCCGCTACTCGTTCTGTGCCTTGCTGGGCCACTACCGCTTGCTTCCCGGTGCCTGCCCGGTCGCGGCCCGCTCGGCACCCGCCCGCGCCCGGATCGAGCTGGTCGCCGTGGCCACTCTCCGTTCACGGCCCGCCTGCCGCTGTCCGTTCGTTCGGCGACGACCCCGCTGCCCCATGCGGCCCGGTGTCCGGCCAGGTGGTGTCCGGCCAGGTGTTGTACGGCCAGGTGTTGTACGGCCAGGGCGCTCGAGGCCGTGTCGGCTGGTGGTGGGGGCGTAGGCGGTGACGGTTGGTAGTGCTGCAGAGGTGAATCTGAGGTAGCAGGGCGTGTGCTCGGCGGCGGTGGCGGTTGAGTGGTCACGGTGGGTGACCCTTTGGGGTGTTACGGTCACTGTGTCGCCCGTTGACCACGGCGGGTGATTTCCTCGGGGGAGGAGATCGTGGTGTTCCGTATTCATTTCGAAACGGTTGATCTGGCGAGGACGACGATCGCGCAGCGGCCCGATCCGCTGTGGGAGGTCCTGCTCGGTCTGCATATTTTGCAGACCGACGACGAGCCGGAGAAGTTCGGGCCTTGGCGGGAGCGGGCCCGGGCGCGGTTGACGGCGGTGGAGCAGGAGTTGCTCGCGCTCGCGCCGCCGGTGGGGTACTCGCCGGACTTTCTGACGCCGCGGGCTGCGGCGCAGGGGATCGAGGCGGGGTTGGCGGCGGTCGCTGCCACGCCGGCCAGTCGGTTGCGGTCGGAGTTGGGGCGGTTGTCCGACAGTGTTCGGCTGCCGGGCTGGACGCGGCGGCTTGCGGCCGGGGAGACGTCGGTGATGAACCGGTTGGTGCACGGGCTGAAGTCTTTTCACCGGACGAAGATCGCGCCGCAGATGCCGATCATCACGACGACGATCGAACCGGCCGTTGCCAAGCACAACGATACGGTCGCGAACGACGGGTTCGAGTCGTTGATACCGCAGCTGCACCCGACGTTGCACTGGGAGGCTCCGGTGCTGAGCGTCGACCTGCCGCACGTCGAGCGCGACCTGCACCTGGACGGGCGTGGGCTGCGGTTGGTGCCGTCGTACTTCTGCTGGAAGTACCCGATGATGCTGCTGGATCCGTCGCTGGCGCCGGTGCTCGTGTACCCGGTGCGGCACGAGGCCGGACCGGTCGTCACGCGCCGGGCGGATCGGGACGGCGCGGTGGCGGATCTGCTCGGGAAGACGCGGGCGCGGGTGCTGACGACCATCTCGAGCGGCGCCTGCTCGACCAGTGAACTTGCCGCCCGGGCGGGGATCTCGCTGGCTTCGGCGAGCGAGCATGCGCGGGTTCTGCACGACACCGGTCTGGTGACCACGCGCCGCATCGGCAGTTCCGTGCGGCATGCACTCAACCCGATCGGCGCCGACGTCCTCACCGGCGTCCGTTCGTAGCGGCGCCCGTTCGCAAGGTCAGGTCCGCCTGCTCGCTTCGATGCCGTCGAGCAGGCGGTCCAGGCCGTAGCGGTAGGAGTCGGCGAAGGCTTCGCGGGTGGAGGACTGGTAGCCGTTCGCGTGCCAGATCGTGGTCATCGCGGGATGGCGGTCGACGTCGAAGTACGTTTCCCACAGGTCGTTGCGCTCGTACCACCAGGCGTCGTTGGTTTGGCCGGTTGCGCGTTCGACCAGTTGGCTCTCGGCCTCGAGGCCGGCGGCGGAGTCGACGTACGTCGTGATGGCGAGCGCGGCCGTGTTCGTCTCGCGCGCGCTGAGGCCGAGGTCGAGCAGCACCGACAGCAGGTACTCGCGGCCGGCCAGCATCCCCGGGCCGACCGGCGGACGGATGGTCGAGACCTGGGACAGCCACAGGTGCCGCTGGAACATCGCCCGCGTCTCCCGCGAGTAGATCTCCACCTGTTCGCGCCAGTCGTCCGGCCGGGGCTCGCCCGGTCCTGGAAGTGCGCGTTCGGCGAGGACCTGGTCGACCATCAGGTCGAGCAGTTCGTCCTTCGACGGGACGTAGGTGTAGAGCGTCATCGTGCCGACGCTGAGCTCTTTCGCGAGCCCGCCCATCGACGCCGCGGCCAGCCCCTGGTCGTCGGCGAGTTGGATCCCGGTCCGCACCACGTCGTCCACGGTCAGCGACGGCCGCCGCCCGGCGCCGCGCCTGCGCTCCGGCAGGTCGGCAGCGGGCGCCGCCGCGCGATGGTTGCGCCACAGCAACGCCAGCGTCTTGTCCGGCTGACCTTCACCGCTTCGCCGCTCACTCACGAGCCAACGATAGGCGCTCCGACAAATTCTCGTATACCCTACGAAAATAAGCGTTGAGGGGAGACGAAGAGATGACGATCCTGGTCACTGGCGCAACGGCGAGCGTCGGAAGGCTGCTGGTCGACGAGCTGGTGTCGGCCGGTGTCCAACCGCGAGCCCTGACCAGCAATCCGAAGCGAGCTGCCTTGCCTGACGGCGTCGAGGTGGCGCGCGGGTACCTCGGCAGGCCCGAGACGTTGCCCGCGGCGCTCGAAGGTGTCGACACCGTGTACCTGGCGCCGCTGCCGGCGTACGTCGACGACTTCGTGCGTTGTGCGCGGGACGCCGGCGTGCGGCGGGTCGTCGTACTGTCGGGGGAGCCGGCGGAGTACGAGGCGCAGGGGGATCCGCCGACATGGCACTACTACCGGATCGAGCGGGCGATCGAAGCGGCCGGGTTCGAGTGGACCTTCTTGCGGCCCGGGCAGTTCATGAACAACACGCTCGACTGGGCGGCGTCCATCAAGGCTGAGGGCGTCGTGCAGATGCCGTACGCCGGTGCGGTGCAGACGCCGATCGACCTCGGTGACATCGCGGCGGTGGCGCGCGTGGTGCTGTTGTCGGAGGAGCGGTACGGCGGTCGGAAGATCACCATGAGCGGCCCGGAGGGGCTCACGGCGCCGGAGCAGGTGGAGCAGATCGGGGCGGCGATCGGCCGCGAGCTGAAGTTCGAGGAGTTGACGCCACAGCAGTATCTGGACAACCTGGCGCCGATCACCGGGCTGGAGACCGCGCACTGGTTGCTCGACGGCTTCCGGATGATGGCCGAGTATCCGATGCGCCCGGAGCCCGCGGTCGCCGAAATCACCGGCCGGCCGGCGGCGACGTACCGCGAATGGGCGGTCGCGAACGCGGAGGCCTTCCGCTGAGTGGCCCGTTTGACGAATATAGGAACATGTGTTCGACTGTGAGATATGAGGTGGGCCGGTCAGCAGCTTGACATGGAGACTCCGGGGACGTTGCCCGGGCTCGGGTCGATCGCGGGGCTGGTCCGGTCGGTGACGACGCCCGAGTTCCAGGGGATCACGTTCCACGAGGTGCTCGCGCACTCGGCGCTGAACTCGGTGCCCGGGTCGGCGCTGCCGTTCAACTGGACGATCAACCCGTACCGCGGCTGTACGCACGCCTGCCGGTACTGCTTCGCCCGGCCGACCCACGCGTACCTCGAGCTCGACACCGGTCGCGACTTCGACCAGCAGATCGTCGTCAAGACCAATGTCGCGGAGATCCTGCGCCACGAGCTCGCCCGCCCGTCCTGGCGGCGCGAACGCGTCGCACTCGGCACCAACACGGACCCGTACCAGCGCGCCGAAGGCCGCTACCGCCTGATGCCCGGCATCATCGACGCGCTCACCGAGTCGGGTACGCCGTTCTCGATCCTCACCAAAGGCACGCTGCTCCGCCGCGATCTCGGCCTGCTGTCCGCGGCCGCGCGGCATGTCTCCGTCGGCGTCGGCATCTCGCTGGCTCTCGGTGACGAGGAGCTGCGCAAGCGTCTCGAGCCCGGCGTACCGTCCGTCCGCGGCCGTCTCGACCTGATCCGCGCGATCCGCGACGCCGGTCTCCCGTGCGGGGTCATGGTCGCGCCGGTGCTGCCCTGGCTGGCCGACTCCGAAGACCAGTTGGACGAGCTCTTCGGCCAGCTGTCCGAAGCCGGCGCGACCGGCGTCACCCCGCTGGTCCTGCACCTCAGACCAGGCGTCAAAGAGTGGTTCATGCAGTGGCTCGCCCGCGACCATCCAGACCTGGTCAGTCGCTATGAGTCCCTGTACGCACGGGGTTCCTACGCTGCCCCGAGCTACCGGAAGGCCTTCGAGGACAAGGTTCGCCCGCTGCTGCGCAAGCACGGCTTCGCGGGTAGCTCGGAGCATCGTTCGCAACCGATCGCCGCGACGCGCGAACCGTCAGTGGTCCAAGAACGCCTGTTCTGAGCCTGGGGATGTGGGTCCCGTGCGCCGCGGCTCACGCCCCGCGCCGACGGTAGAACCACCAACCACCACTGGCGAGCCCGAGGACGGCGATGGTCGCCGCGCCGATCGGCAACCATTGTCCCGAGGTCCCACCGGAGTCGGACGCCGCGACAGGTGCGACCGGCTCGACCGGCTCGACCGGCTCGACGGCGTAGCGTTCGTCGTACTGCGGGTAGTTCGGCGGCCCCGGCTCCGTCCCGACCTGATGCGCCGTCGGTCCCGACTCCGGACCAGGCAACTGGTCCGCGGCCGCATAGGCGGTTGCGGTTCCCGCCGAGAGGGCGAGTGCGGTGCCGGCGACCATCGCAGCCCCGGTCCGCTTGAGTTTCGACGTACATCCGTTTGACCTGTAACTGTTCATGATGCGGTTGTCTCGCCGGGTGGTATCGAGCCGGTTGAGCCCGGTATCACCGCGGTAACGCAGCCGTTGACGGGTCTCCGGACCGGGTGGAGAGTCGAAAGGTGGGTATCGCCGTTCTCGGCCCGCTCACCATCGGAGGGGACCAGGGGGAAGCAACGACACCGTGGCGGCGCGATCGGATCGTGCTGGCTGCGTTGGCCGTGCGCCCTGGGCGGGTTGTCACCGCCGACGCGCTCGCGGACCTGCTGTGGCGTGAGGCCCTGCCGGCATCGTGGCAGAAGGTGATTCAAGGTTGCGTGGTGCGGTTGCGTAAGCGGCTCGGCAGCCAAGCGATCGAGACGGCGACCAACGGCTACCGGCTGGCCGTACCGCTCGACCAGCTCGACGCGCAGCGTTTCGAACACGCCGTACGCCGAGCACGCGAACTGATGGCGGCCTAAGCCTCCGAGCGCGCCGCGATCGTCTTGTCCGACGCGCTCACCTTGTGGCACGGGAATCCCTTTCGGTCGCACCGATGTTTGTCGAAGGCAACGACGTCCTGCGGATCGCGACGTACGACGGCCGCACGTACACCTGGGACACCCGCATCGAGCACACCCTGGCCGCTGCCTGCGCGATGGCCGGGCGAAACTTGACCGCAGCCGAGTGGGCGCAGTCGTTCGGCAGCAGGCGCTACGAGAAGACGTGCCCGGCTACAGGCGGGTGAGGATTTGCGGACCTTCCGCGGTAACGGCGACGGTGTGCTCGGCGTGCGCGCCGCGGGTGCGGTCGGCCGAGCGGAGGGTCCAGCCGTCGTCGTCGATGACGTACGCCGATCCCGGGCCGGACCAGAACCAGGGCTCGATCGCGAACACGTGACCGGCGCGGAGCTTGAGGCCGCGACCCGGGCGGCCGCCGTTGGGCAGATGCGGTTCCTCGTGCATCCGCCGGCCGACGCCGTGCCCGCCGAAGTCGAGGTTGGTGCCGACGCCGGCGCGCTGCTGTACCCGGCTGATCGCGGCGCCGATGTCGCCGATCCGGTTGCCTTCGACTGCGGCCGCGATGCCGGCCGCGAGCGCCTCCTCGGTGGTCGCGATCAGCTCCAGGTCCTCGGCCCGGGGCGTGCCGACGCAGAAGCTGATCGCCGAGTCGGCACACCAGCCGTCGATCGAGGCGCCGCAGTCCACGTTCAGCAGGTCGCCGTCGGACAGCCGCAGGTCGGACGGCAGCCCGTGCAGTACGGCGTCGTTCACCGAGGTACAGATGACGCCGCTGAACGGCGTGGCCGCGAAGCCGGGCTGGTATCCGTCGAAGAGCGACACCGCCCCGGCGTCCCGCAGTACCTCCCGGGCGACCGCGTCGAGCTCCAGCAGCGAGACTCCGACGGCGGCCTCCTTCTTCACCGTCGCGAGCGCGGTGGCGACGACCCGCCCGGCCTCGCGCATCACCGCGAGCTGTGCGGGTGTCTTCTGCTCGACCATGACTCCTCCGGGATAGTTATACCGGTAGTACTACCACAACGCGCACAACCAAATCGTCGCCCAAGGCGTCTCAGCAGGAGACGAAAGAACTTGGGGGCGGGGATGGCAGTACGACGACGCACGGTGCTCGGTGGGATGCTCGCCGGAGCCGCTGCGGTGGCGACGAGTGGGTGTCTCGCGGACTCGTCCGCCGACACACCCGCGGAGCAGTCCACACCCACGAAGCCTGGCCCGGGTGGGCTGCCGGCGCCGGGCGGGCCGAAGCCGCCGGCGCGGATCACCGTGGTCGCGACCGGCGACGTCCTGCTGCACGAGCGACTCTGGACGACCGCCAAACGGGACGGCAAGGGCGGACAGTGGGACTTCGCGCCGCTGCTGAGCAGCGTGAAACCGCTGGTGCAGCAGGCGGATCTCGCGATCGCGCATCTCGAGACGCCGCTCGCCCGCGCTGGTGGACCGTATCGTGGCTACCCACTGTTCCAGGGGCCGCCGCAGATCGTTGCCGCGCTCAAGCAAACTGGGTACGACCTGTGTACGACGGCCAGCAATCACAGCTTCGACGGTGGTTCCGCAGGTGTCGACCGGACGCTCGACCTCCTGGACAAGGCAGCTCTGAAGCACGCCGGTACGGCGCGGTCACGCGCCGAGGCGGAAGGCACGACGATCGTCGATGTGCACGGGGTGAAGGTCGCCTCGCTCAGCTTCACCTTCGGGTTCAACGGCCTGCCGTACCCGAACGGCGAGACCTGGCGCGCCGCGCTGATCAGCGCGAAGACGATCAAGCGGAAAGCGCAGGAGGCGCGCGACCGGGGCGCCGAACTGGTGCTGGTCAGCTGTCACTGGGGGACGGAGTACTCGAACAAGCTCAACGATCAGCAGCGGGCGATCGGACCCGAGCTACTTGCCGACAGCAACATCGACCTGGTGATCGGCCATCACGCGCATGTCGTGCAGCCGATGCAGGAGATCGACGGCAAGTGGATCGCGTACGGCCTCGGCAACCTGGTCGCCGCGCACCGCGAGCCCGCGAGCCGCAAGGCGGAGGGCCTGCTGACCCGCTTCACCTTCACCCGAAACCCCGACGGCAACGGCAACCGGTGGCGGACCGAGGCCGCGTACGCACCGCTGCTGATGACCGACGACCTCCCGGTCCGCGTCCTCGACGTCCGCCGGGAACTCGCCGGACACACCTCCCGCCGCGCCCGCCTCCGACTGGCGCAACGACGGACCACCGAAACCGTCGCCGCCCTCGGCGCGCACCCCGGCCTCGTCTGAGAAAACCCTTTGACGACAGGGGTCGGCCCCGGTCTAGGGTCGAGTCATGGTTACGTACTTTGTGATGGTCCGTCGTGCCCGCCTCCGGGCAGGCGCGGGGTGCCTGGGGATGGCATCCGCTTGATGGCCGCTGGGCTCAACGAGTCGTGGAGGCAGCCGGCGTTCGTCCCGGTGAGCTGGTCCTCGACGTCGGAGCCGGTCTCGGTGCGCTGACCGCACCGTTGGTCCGGGCCGGGGCCCGGGTGATCGCTGTCGAACTCCATCCGGTGCGGGCCGATCGGTTGCGCCGGCGGTTCGCGGACGCGCCGGTGACGGTGGTCCGGGCCGATGCCGGTGACCTGCGGTTGCCGTCCCGGCCGTTCCGGGTGGTGTCGAGTCCGCCGTACAACATCTCCACGCTGTTGCTGAAGCGCTTGCTGGCACCGGGTTCACGGCTGGTGTCGGCGGATCTGGTGCTGCAGCGGCAGGTGGCGAATCGGTGGGTTCGCGGCGACGCTCCCGGAGCGAACCGGTGGTTCCGTCACTACGACCCGTCGATCGGCCTTCGCCTTCCCCGTAAGGCTTTCACCCCACCGCCGCATGTCGATTCAGCAGTCCTGGTACTGCGCAAACGGTAAGACGTCAACCGGCTGGGACCTGCCGCAACAGGTCCCAGCCCCTCTCGTATGCTCAGCCGTGCCAGGAGTTCCACAAGGCGGCGTACGACCCCTTGCGCGCGACCAGTTCGTCGTGACTGCCGAGCTCCGAGATCCGCCCGTCCTCCACCACGGCGACGCGGTCGGCGTCGTGTGCGGTGTACAGCCGGTGCGCGATCGCGATCACGGTCCGCCCCTCCAGTACGGCGGCCAACGAACGCTCCATGTGCCGCGCCGCCCGAGGATCGATCAGCGAGGTCGCCTCGTCGAGCACCAGCGTGTGCGGATCCGCGAGCACCAACCGCGCCAGCGCCAGCTGCTGCGCCTGCGCGGGCGTCAACGACAGCTGCCCGGACCCGACCCGCGTGTCGAGGCCGTCCGGCAGCGCTTCGGCCCATTCCCGGGCGTCGACCGCATCGAGCGCGTCGAGCAGCTCCACGTCGGTCGCCGAAGGACGCGCCATCGACAGGTTGTCGCGGAGCGTGCCGACGAAGACGTGGTGCTCCTGCGTCACCAGCGCGACCTGCTTGCGCAGCTCGTCCAGCGGCAGCTCGGTCATCCCGACACCGCCGACTGTCACCGAACCGGTCCGCGGCGGATGGACGCCCGCCACCAGCCGGCCCAGCGTCGACTTGCCGGCACCGGACGGACCGACCATCGCGATCCGCTCGCCCGGCTGGACGGTCAGGTCGACACCGTGCAGCACGTCGCGCCCGTCGACGTACGAGAACCGCACATCACGCGCCTCGACCAGCTCACCCGCGGGCGCCTGTCCCGACGGTGTCCGGTCGTCCGGTACGTCGCTGATCCCGAGCAACCGCGCGAACGCGGCACCGCCGGACTGCAGCTCGTCCAGCCAGGACAGCAAGCGGTCGACCGGGTCGATCAGCTGGTTCACGTACAGCACGGCGGCCGTGACGGCGCCGAGTGAAGCGTGCCCGTTGAGGTGCATCCAGCCGCCGAACAGGAGCGTGCCGACGACCGGGACCAGGTAGCCGAGCTCCGCGGCCGGGAAGTACACGGTCCGCAGGAACAACGTGTACCGCTCGGCCAGGTAGCTGCCTCGGATGTCCTGATCGCCGCGCCGCACGCGGTCGTCGTACCGCCGCAGGGCCTCAACAGTGCGCGCACCCTCGACCGTCTCGGCCAGCGAGCTGGTCATCTGCGCGTACGCCGCGTTCTCGCGCAGGTAGCCGTCTTTCGCGCGCCGCAGGTACCACTTGGTGCTCAGCCAGAGCAGCGGGACCATCGCCAGCAGCGGCACGAGCACCCAGACGCCGACCAGCACGGTCGCGACCACGGTGAACACCACGGTGACGAACGCGATGATCGTCTCCGGTACGGCGAAGCGCACCGTGCGGGACAGGGTGTCGACGTCACGCGACGTCCGCGACAACAGGTCGCCGGTGCCGGCCCGCTCGACCGTACCGATCGGGAGCGCCAGCGCGTTGTCGACGAACTCCTCGCGCAGCTCGGCCAGCACCTGCTCGCCGAGCGCGAACGAGCGGTACCGGGCCCAGCGGGTCAGCAGCGACTGCGCGACGATGAACGCGGCGATCACCGCGATCACCACGTTGACCTTGGTCGCGGTCGTGCCGTTCTGCACGTCTTCGACCAGGTTGCCGATCAGTCGCGGCGCCGCGAGCCCGGTCACCGCGGCCAGGGCGTGCAGCCCCAGCGCGATCAGCAGGGCACGCGGGTGTTGCCGGGCCAATCGGCGCGCGTGCCGGCGGATCTCGGTGGGCCCGGCCACGGGCAGGATCTGCCTCATCGCAGGGCCTCCTCGGCGTCTTCGGTCTGACGGGTGACGGTGCGGCGGTACTGCGGTGTGCTCTCGAGCAGCTCGCGGTGCTTGCCGGTAGCAACGACACGGCCGGCGGCGACGAAGATCACCTCGTCGACGCGGTCGAGCAGTAGCGGGCTGCCGGTCAGCACGACCGTCGTACGCCCGGCCCGGTGCGCGCGCAGCCGCTCCGCGATCCGCGCCTCGGTGTGCGCGTCCACGGCCGAGGTCGGCTCCACCAGGACCAGCACGGACGGGTCGGCGAGCAGCGCCCGCACCAGCACGAGCCGCTGACGCTGACCGCCGGAGAACGAGCGGCCCTTCTCCTCGACCTCGGAGTCGAGCCCGTCCGGCAGCGCGACGAGCACGTCCTCGGCGGACGCCGTTCGCAGCGCGGCCATCAGGTCGTCCTCGGAGCGCCGGCCTGTCGGGTCCAGCTCGGTGCGCAACGGACCGGTGAACAGCTGGGAGCCCGTGTCGCTGACCAGGATCCGCTCCCGGACGTCAGCCCGGGTAGCGCTGGCCAGCGTCACCCCGCCGTACCTGACCTCGCTGGCGTCGTCGTACCGGCCGAGGGCGTCCGCGAGCTTGCCGTAGTTGTCCGACTCGGCCGAGACGACCGCCGTGAACAGGCCGTCGCGGGCGCGGATGCCGGACACCGGATCGACCAGGTCACCACGGTCGGGAAGCCGCACCGGCGTCTCCGGCTCGGTGATGTCGGTCTCCAGCTTCAGCACCCGGATCACCCGGCCCGCCGCGACCAGTCCGCGCATCAGCTGGTTGGCGAACTCGGTCGCCGTCCGCAGCGGCAGCACGAGGAACGTCGCATACCCGTAGAAGGCGACCAGCGAACCGGCGCTGAGCTGACCGCGCAGCGCGAAGTGTGCACCCAGTCCGACCACCAGCACGACGAAGATGCCGGGCAGCAGCACCTGCGCGGCGTCCAGCACGGACTGGATGCCCGCGACGCGCACACCTGCCTTCCGCACCTGCTGCGACTCGCTGCGGTACCGCCGGGAGAACGACTCCTCGCCGCCGATGCCACGCAGCACGCGCAGACCGGCCACGATGTCCGAGCCGAGCGAGTTCAGCTCGCCGACCGCCTCGCGCTGCGCGGACTGCCGCCGGTGCAGCGGCCGCAGCATCGGGCCGAGGCAGAACAGCATGATGGGTACGCCGATCAGCACCACCAGACCGAGCACGGTCGACGACGAGAGCAGGATCGACGCGACCACGACGAACGCGACGATCGCGCCCGCGAACCGGGCCGAGATCTCCATCAGGTTGCCGATGTAGGACAGGTCGCCGGCGCCGATGCTGACCACCTCTCCGGTGGCCAGCTGCTTGGGCAGTGTCGCGCCGAGATCGGCCGACTTCCGCGTCACCACCTGAACGGTCCGGTACGCCGCGGTCAGCCAGTTGGTGACCGCGAACCGGTGCCGCATGATGCCCGCGACCGCCTGCACGACGCCGACCGCGAACAGCAGCGCGGTCCAGTGCAGCAGCCGCTCACTGTCCCGCGCGGCGATGCCCTCGTCGATCGCCTTGCCGAGCAGCGCCGGGATCAACGCCTGCGCCGCCATCCACAAGATGCCGAACGCCATCCCGCCGGCGAGCGTGCGGGCCTGGCCGCCGGCCACCCACCACAGATAGCGGGCCGGCGAGCGGTGATTCGGTACGCCGGGGTCGGCGAGCGGCAGTTGTCTCATAGCCTTCTCAGGCTAGGTGCCGCCACCGACAGCCGCATGCGAATTACTCGCACCTGGAGACCGTCGGCGAAGCGTCATCTTGCGTTGGGCAACACGTTCCTGCCGGGTCATCCGCGGCGCGTGTGCTGGCGGCATGTTGGTGATCGCGCATCGAGGGGCCAGCGGGTACCGGCCCGAGCACACGGCGGCGGCGTACCGGCTGGCAGCGGTCCAGGGGGCCGACTACCTGGAGCCGGACTTGGTCGCCACGCTCGACGGCATCCTGGTCTGCCGGCACGAGAACGAACTGTCGGGCACGACGGACGTCGCCGACCACCCGGTGTTCGCGGATCGCAGGCTGACCAAGGTCGTTGACGGGACGGCGGTCACCGGCTGGTTCGTGGAGGACTTCACGTACGCCGAGCTGCGGACGCTGCGGACCCGCGAACGGATGCCCGCGCTGCGCGCCGCGAACACGGCGTACGACGGGCTCGAGGAGATCCCCACGTTCGACGACGTGGTCGCACTGGCCCGGGCGGAGTCTGCGCGGCTCGGGCGGCTGATCGGTGTACTGCCGGAGATCAAGCATCCGGCGTACTTCCGTCGGCTCGGTCTGCCACTGGAGGAACTGCTCACCGAGCGGATCATCGCTTTGGGGCTGCGCCCGGACGAGATCATGATCCAGTCGTTCGAACCGGCCAGTCTGCGGCGGCTGTCGGTGATGACCGGGGTACCGCTGGTTCAGCTGATCGGGACCGGGTTCGTCGAGCGGCGTGGTCTCCGCGAGATCTCGACGTACGCGCAGGTGCTGGCGCCGCACAAGGACCTCGTCGTACCTCGGCTGGCCGATGGTCGGCTCGGTGAACCCACCCGACTGGTCGACGAAGCGCACCGCGCCGGTCTGAACGTCCAGGCGTGGACGTTCCGCGCCGAGCGGCGCTTCCTGCCCACGGCGACCGACTTCAGCACCGAACTGACCCGTTTCGCGACTCTTGGCCTCCAGGCCGTCTTCACCGACCAGCCCGACCAGGCCGCGGTCGTCCGGGACGCGACGCTGGGGGTGCTAGAGACTGGCGCGTAGGGCGGCCAGTGCCTTGGTGGCGGTCGGCTGCAGCTCGTGGTCGATGGCTCGGCTGCGGTCGATCCCCAGGACCAGACGGGCGCTGGTGGCCGGTCGGCTGCGGAGGAGCTTCGTCCGCAGGTACGTCGGCGGGTGCGTCGCGTCGGTCCGTACCTCGCGCAGCCGGCTGACCCGCAACCGGCGTTCGATCTCGTGGGCGGGGATCTCCGTCACCTCGCGCCGTACGGCTTCCAACGGGTCGATTTCGGTCGGAAACCGGAGCGCTCGCTCCATGGCCCGGTACGAGGTGTCGGCCAGCAGCACCCGCTCGAGCGCGTGGGCGCTCGCCTCGGAACCGGCGATCTCGCCCGACTTGAGATCAGCCAGGTACTCCGCCCGCTGGTCGCTGCGGAACGCCAGCCGTTCGAGCAGCCAGGCGACGCCGCTCACCAGGACGCCGATCGTGGCGTTGAGCATCCGGCTGACGAGCGTGGCTCCGGTCGGGTCCTCGTAGCCGAACTCCCGCCGGATGCGGTCGCCGTGCTGCTCGGCGAAGGTGGCCTGCAGTTCGCCCAGGACAGACCAGGCAGCGCCGACCACCCAGCCGCTTCGGGTATCGCCGTGGCGTCCATGGCCGAACTCGTGCGCCAGCACGGCGACGCGCTCCTGCGGGCTCAGACCTGCCCAGAGGGGCAGCCCGATACAGACGACAGGCCGGAAGCGCCAGCCGACCTGTGCGTACCAGAGGTTCGCGTCCGTAGTGACGGCAACAGCCGCCACCCGCCGCGTGCCGATGGCGTCGGCCAGCTCGTCGAGCACGGCGTACAGCGTGGGGACCTCGTCGCGGTGGACGAGGTAGATGTCGTCAGGCAGCCGCGTGGCCCGCGGACGCAGCAGGAAGGCGATCCCGAAGGCGAGCAGAGCGAGCAGCCCGCTCAGCCAGAGCGGCCGGTAGAACACCAGGAGGCCGACGCCGACCAGGAACGCGAGCAGCGGCAGCAGCAGGATCAGCCCGGACAGTACGTGGGCGCTGATCCTGGCAGCGTCCCAGCCGGGGCGGTGGACCGTTCCGGACTCCAGTTCGCGGTACAGCGCGTCGGCGAGCCGGTGCTCGAGCCGACGGCGCCACGGGGGAGTCCGGTCCACTTCAGGAGCCGGGTCGACGTTCCAGTCGCACTTGTCACACCAGGTGACGTGCCTCGGGTTGACCCGGAGTTGCTGCCCGCAGTCGGGGCAGCGAGTGATCTGTTCGGCGCGCTGCACCACGGCAGTGTGGCAGCGCGGCAGCGGGGTGGGAAGTCAGTTCGGCACCCCGCCGCCGGGTCCGGCGGTGCTGCGCCGTTCGGTTGGCGCAGTGGTGGTCACGCCGCCGGGGGCTTGTCGCCGGTCGTGGTGGTGTCGTCGTAGATGCGGGCCGCGATGTCCTGCTCGGTGGTGTCCTGGGTGTGGTTCTGGGTGTGGTTCTGGTTCACCGACTGCTGGACGTTCTGCCAGACCGCCTTGCCGTCCGGCTCGGGGATCACGATCCACGCGACCGCGTAGCCGATCAGCGCGGCACCGCCGGTGATCAGCGTCAGGCCGACCCACGCGAGCCGGATGAGGGTCACGTCGACGTTCAGGTACTCGGCGATGCCACCGGACACACCGGAGAGCATGCGCTGCTTCGAGGAACGGCGAAGGACCTTGCCGGACAGATTCTGGAACGGAGCGTTGGAGTTCGTCATGGCTCCACTGTCCCGTGCGGACGGCCGCTGCCACATCCGGATCGGTACCGACCCACCCCTGACCCGACCCCTACCCCTTCCGTGGAACCCTCAGGCCCCTCCAGGCTGTCTCTCAGGGTGAGCGGAGGAGCATGGACGAACGGCGGCCGGGCTCAAGGTGCGGTACCAGCCGGTGCGGTCGCCCAGCTACCCCGACGGCACTGCCTTTCGGCGTATCACCTGCTGTGGTGACGGTCCTGCCGGCCGGGTCGACGGTGGCCGTCAGGATCGCGCGCTGACAAAACTGTCGGTGGGGGTGGCTAGCGTGCCGGGGTATGGACGTGGCGGCGGTGGTGAAGGTGATGGTGGGGCTGCCGGGGGTCGAGGAGCAGGAGGGGTGGGCCGGGCAGCCGGTGTTCAAGGTGCGGAACAAGAGCTTCGCGTACCTGTCCGGCGACCAGACCCGCATGCACCTCAAGGCCCTCCGGGAGGAGCAGGAGGCGCTGGTGGCCGAGGATCCGGAGGTGTATGCGCCGTCCTGGGCCAGCGGCCGGTTCGCCTGGCTCGACATTCACCTCGAGCTGGCCGATCCCGGCGAGCTGCAGGAGCTCATCACCGAGGCCTACCGCCTCACCGCCCCGAAGTACCTGGTCACCCAACTGCACGGCTGACGAGGACCCACTGCGGGCTGGTGCGACTCACTTCGGTGAAGCCCGCCGCCAGGTAGACCGACAGCGGCCCGCGGTACAGGTCGGCGGACGGGACCCGGCCGGCCGCGGCGGTGTCGACGGCGCAGGCCTCGACCGTGCGTGCGCCGTACGAGCGGGCCAGCTCCAGCGCGCCCGCGGACAGCTCGCCGGCGATTCCCTTCCGGCGCTGCCCGACCGGTACGACGAAGCAGGTGATCACCCAGGCGTCCGGGTGGTCCGTGCGCCAGTACGGCGAGGCGACCACGCGTGGGTACGACGTACGAGGTCCGACGGCGCACCAGCCGACCGGCACGTTCCCGTCGTACGCGACGACACCGGGCGGTCGCTCTCCGTCGCAGACCTGGTGCCGCAGCGCCTCGCGGTGCTGGTCCGGGGAGGCCTCGGACCACGCCTTGCCGCGGAGCCGGAAGTACTGGCAGAAGCAGCGCGACGGGTCGCCGCGCTCGCCCATCACCGCCCGGACGTCGGCCCAGGCACCGGATCCGGCCGGGCGTACGCTCGCCATGGGTCCACCGTAGGCCGGGGGCTGGCTTGCACTCACTTGGGGCGAGTGCTAATACTTGGTTAGCACTCCATGGGTGAGAGTGATAAGTGCTCGCGCCCGGAGTGTGCAAGGAGTACGGCCTCGATGAGGTGCCGGTGTGCGGCGGGACATGAGCGTCGCGGGGCCGGTGCCGTCCGTCGCGGGCATCAGGCCGGCTGAACCACACAGACTCGACGCGGGAGGACTCGCGGAGAATGCCCAAGCTGATTTCGTTCGATGAAGAGGCGCGCCGCGGCCTCGAGCGGGGAATGAACACCCTCGCCGACGCGGTCAAGGTGACGCTCGGCCCGAAGGGCCGCAACGTCGTGCTGGAGAAGAAGTGGGGCGCCCCCACGATCACCAACGACGGCGTCTCCATCGCCAAGGAGATCGAGCTCGAGGACCCGTACGAGAAGATCGGGGCCGAGCTCGTCAAGGAAGTTGCCAAGAAGACCGACGACGTCGCGGGTGACGGCACCACCACCGCCACCGTGCTGGCTCAGGCTCTCGTCCGCGAGGGTCTGCGCAACGTGGCCGCCGGCGCCAACCCGATGTCCCTGAAGAAGGGCATCGAGAAGGCCACCGAGGCCGTCAGCGAGCAGCTGCTCAAGCTGGCCAAGGACGTCGAGACCCGGGAACAGATCGCCTCGACCGCGTCGATCTCCGCCGCGGACACCCAGGTCGGCCAGATCATCGCCGAGGCGATGGACAAGGTCGGCAAGGAAGGCGTCATCACCGTCGAGGAGAGCAACACCTTCGGCCTCGAGCTCGAGCTCACCGAGGGTATGCGCTTCGACAAGGGCTACATCTCGCCGTACTTCGTCACCGACACCGAGCGGATGGAAGCGGTCCTCGACGACCCGTACATCCTGGTGGTGAACAGCAAGATCGGCAGCATCAAGGACCTGGTCCCGGTGCTGGAGAAGGTCATGCAGACCGGCAAGCCGCTGGCGATCATCGCCGAGGACGTCGAGGGTGAGGCGCTGGCCACCCTGGTCGTCAACAAGATCAAGGGCACCTTCAAGGCCGTCGCCGTCAAGGCGCCGGGCTTCGGTGACCGCCGCAAGGCCATGCTGGTCGACATCGCCGTCCTCACCGGCGGCGAGGTGATCTCCGAGGAGGTCGGCCTCAAGCTCGACTCCGTCGACCTGGAGCTGCTCGGTCAGGCCCGCAAGATCGTCGTCACCAAGGACGAGACGACCATCGTCGAGGGTTCCGGCGACGCCGACCAGATCACCGGCCGGGTGAACCAGATCCGCGCCGAGATCGAGAAGTCGGACTCCGACTACGACCGCGAGAAGCTGCAGGAGCGGCTGGCCAAGCTGGCCGGCGGCGTTGCGGTGATCAAGGTCGGCGCGGCCACCGAGGTCGAGCTGAAGGAGCGCAAGCACCGCATCGAGGACGCCGTTCGCAACGCGAAGGCGGCCGTCGAGGAGGGCATCGTCGCCGGTGGTGGCGTGGCGCTGCTGCAGGCGTCCGTCGCGGCGTTCGAGAAGCTGGAGCTCGAGGGTGACGAGGCGACCGGTGCGCAGATCGTGCGCCAGGCCGTCGAGGCCCCGCTGAAGCAGATCGCCGTGAACGCCGGCCTCGAGGGCGGCGTCGTGGTGGAGAAGGTCCGCAACCTCGAGCCGGGTCACGGTCTGAACGCCGCGACCGGTGAGTACGTCGACCTGATCGCCACCGGCATCATCGACCCGGCCAAGGTGACCCGGTCCGCGCTGCAGAACGCGGCGTCGATCGCGGCCCTGTTCCTCACCACCGAGGCCGTCATCGCCGACAAGCCGGAGAAGGCCGCGGCCGCTCCGGGCGGCGCCCCCGACATGGGCGGCATGGACTTCTGATCCGCTGAAGTCCGCACAGCACAAGCAGTAAACGCAGTACAGGCAGTAGACGCAGTACCCCAGAAGGTCCCGGGTCGCCGACCCGGGACCTTCTGCTGTGCCCACACCCGCCCCGCACCGCACCCGCCGCCCGCTCCCGCACCGCACCCGCCGCCCGCTCCCGCGCCGCGCCCGCTGCCCGCGCCCGCTCCCGCTCCCGCTGCCCGCGCCCGCCGCCCGCTCCCGCTCGGCCAACTCTCGGGGGGCTTGAACAGGAAACGGTGTGTGTGCACTCGTTATTGCTTGTTCAGGCCCCCCGCCGCGCGGACGCGCTCCCGCTGTGTGGCGCTGGTTGGTCATGGGTGGGGTGGTCCCAGCCGCATCTGTGGAGGGTTTCCCCCGTATGACGGAAAGAATCCTCCACTGTCGTGCGGAAAACGCTCCTAGATGATTGATGCACGGTCCGAAGGTGTGCACGCTCGACAGTTAGTGTGGTGTGGGGCGGGTGTGTTCGGTGTCCGGTTCACGCTCAGCCGTGGCTCCTGGGACGGGAGACGTCCTGTCGACCTGACACACGCCACACGCCCGAGTGTCCTCGACTCGATCACCGCCTACGACCGCCGAATCCAGACCAGGCCGTGCATCAATCATCTAGGAGAGTTTCCGGGGTTCCGGGTGGCCAGCTGTCGGGGCGTCGAACAGGAAACGGGGGCTGCGCACCGGATACTGGCCAGCTCGGTCGCGGTCAGCCGGCGACACGAGGCCGATGGAGAACGTGGCTTCGCTTGTTCAAAGCCTCCGCCGCGCGGACGCACCCCCGCTTTGTGGCGCTGTTGGTCACGCGTGGGGTGGTCCGAGCCGCATCTGTCGCTTTCCCAGGGCGGCGTGATGTCAGGGGGCGTGATGTCAGGGGGCGGGGGTCAGGTGCCGGTGATGAGGTGGTGGGCCAGTGCGGGGGAGAAGGTGCGGGTGGGGAGGTCGGGGGTGAGGCCGCAGGGGCCGTCGGATTCGCCGGGGGTGCGGAGCCAGAGGTGCAGGTCGACGGGGGCGGACGGGCCGGCCGGAGTGCGGGCCGGGGGCGTGCCTAGTTTGCGGGCGGGTGGGTTGCAGGAGCTGCCGTCGGAGCCGTTGCCGTTGCGGCCGGTGTCGATCACATAGTGCGTACCGCCGCCGAGCGCCTGCAGGATCTTGGTGCTGTGGGCAACGGTTTGTTCGGTGGTGAAGTAGTCCGCGGTGTTCAGGGCGAAGCCGCGGATCTTTCCGACGTCCGCGAGTCGCAGGCGACGGGCGATCTCCTTCGCGTCACCTGACGTCGCGGAGCCGGCGTCGAGGTACGCCCACGTGTTCGGGTTCTTCGCCGCGAACACGTCCACGGCGTACTTCAGCAACCCGATCCGCCCGTCCCACTCCGCCGGCGGGTAGCAGTCGAGTCGGGCCAGGGCGTCCGGCTCGAGTACGACGACCGCCGGCCGCGCGCCGATCCCGGCCGACACCGCTGTGATCCACGTGCGGTACGCCGCATCCGACGCCGCGCCGCCGCCGATCCCGCACTGACGTCCCGGCAGATGGTCCGTCACCAACACAGGCAACTGCTTCACCTGCTGAGCGGCGGTCGTGTATGCCGTCACGCTCGTCTGTACGTCGCCACTCCAGGCGCCGACCCAATGCGTTGAGGCGTACGGCGCGATCTTGGTGGCCAGCGCGGTGTCCTCGGGGTGCCGTCGTACGTACGCCGCGACCGAGGAGGCCGGGTCGACGTAGAACCCGGTCGTCTGCTTCAGCGGATCGCCGGTCGCCTCGGCTTGTCCGGGTGTGGGTCGGCCGAGGGCCAGGACAGCCGCGGTCAGCAGTACGCCGGTCGTGACAGCACGCAGCATCAGCACACCTTTCTGATCACTCAACGTGCCTTTGACACTACTAGCTGTCCGCGTCGACTTCGCAGAACGACGAGTAGTGGTCGTCGGTGTAGTACACGTGCTCGGGCGTGGTCATCGCCCCACCACCGACGAGCCGCCGAGCGCCGCGGTCGGGGGAGCCGGGCGTGATCACGGTGTACTCGTGGTAGTAGCCGGTGGACTCGTCCGGGAGGATGCCTTCGCGGTTCTGGAAGACCGTGCCGTCCTGCTCGTACGGGAACGGCCCACCGGAGTGGATCAGGTCAAGCGTGCCGGACGCCTCGGGCGGCAACGAACTGAGCGCACAAGGCTCGATCGCAGCCTGCGCGGCGCTCGTTTCGGTGCCTGTGGCAGTGTTCGTGACAGCGGGCGCGACCGCGCTCGTCACAGCGCTCGTCACAGCGCTCGTGGCAGTGCCCGTGGCAGTGCTCGTCACAGCGCTCGTGGCAGTGCCCGTGGCAGTGCTCGTCACAGCGCTCGTGGCAGTGCCCGTGGCAGTGCTCGTGGCTGTGCTCGTCACAGTGCCCGTGGCAGTGCTCGTGGCTGTGCTCGTCACAGTGCCCGTGGCAGTGCTCGTG
>NZ_JBEZFT010000110.1:0-21819 GCF_040649595.1 Kribbella sp. NPDC048915
GGGTCTTCATGTGAGCTCCTTCGTTGCGTTTCCTCCACCCTCGGTCGGGTACGGCGGGCGCGGTAGCGGAGCGTTCATCATGGGAGCGCCGCTCGGCGAGGGCAACACGGTGGGTGAACCCACCGTGGGCCGGAAGCCCGGAAGCCCTTACGGCCACGCCGCACCACCACGCACCACGCCACCAGGCACCGCACCACCAGGGAACCAACGCCCCAGGTGTAAGCTGCGGTCCGCGGCCATCGCCACGTCATCCGTGTTCCACACAAACCCGGCCTGATCACGCGGTGGCCGCCCCACGTCCCGCCGCCACGCCGAACATCACGAAGTCCGGCTGTCGTACTAGATGATCGATGCACGGCCCGAAGGTGTGCACGCTCGACAGTTAGTGTGGTGCGGGGTGGGTGTGTTCGGTGTCTGATTCACGCTCAGCTGTGGCCCCTGGCACGGGAGACCTCCTGTCGACCTGACACGCGCCACACGCCACACGCCCGAGCGTCCTCGGCACCATCACCGCCTAGGACCACCGAATCCAGACCAGGCCGTGCATCAATCATCTAGGAGAGTTTTCCGCACGACACTGGAGGGTTTTGCCCGTCATACGGGGGACAACCCTCCATAGATGCGGCTCCAACAACCCCACGCGCCTCGCCCCTCGCTCCACGCCGACCCCCCTCGCCCCTCACTCCACGCTCCACGCTCCACGCCCTCGCCCCACGCTCCACGCCGACACCCCACGCCCTCACCACCCCGGCCATCCCGCCCGCCGACGGTCAGCGACCACCCTCCTCCAGCAACACCCCCGACCCACGCATCGGTCAGAAGACCTGGATAGGCGCTGGTTGAGCGCTACGGTGGCCGGGTGGAGTTCGGGGTGCTCGGACCGGTGGAGGCATGGGACGCCGGGGCCGGCGTGCGGCGTGCGGCGTGCCGTCGATCTGAAGGGACCCCGGCATCGGGCGGTCCTGGCGCGGCTGATCGTTGCCCATGGGCGGGTGGTGCCGGCTCGGGTGCTGGTGGACGATCTGTGGATCGATCCGCCGCCCGGTGCATTGAGCGCGCTGCGGACGTTCGTGGCCGCGCTGCGGCGGGCGATCGAGCCGGACCGGGCGCCGCGCCAACCCGCCCGGCTGCTGGTGACATCCGGTCCCGGCTACGCGTTGAAGACGCAGAACGTCGACGCCTGGCGGTTCGAGGCCGTTCTCAGCGCTGTGCTTCCTCCGGAGGAGCGGTTGCGTGAGTTGTCGGCGGGGCTGGCGCTGTGGCGCGGACCGGCGTACGCCGAGTTCCTGGACGAACCGTGGGCGCTGGCCGAACGGTCCCGGCTGACCGAACTGCGTCTGCAGGCCGTCGAGCGAGTCGCGGAGGCGCGGCTGGAGCTCGGACGCGCGGCCGAGGCGGTACCGGATCTCGACGCGCACGTGACCGAGCACCCGTGGCGCGAGGACGCGTGGCGGCTGCTCGCGCTCGCGTTGTACCGGAGCGAGCGACAGGGGGACGCGCTCGCCGTACTGCGGCGCGCCCGGGAGACCCTGGTGGGTCAGCTCGGCATCGACCCGGGTCCCGCGCTGAACCGTCTCGAGAGCGACATCCTCAACCGGGCGGCGCAGCTGACGCCGGCGGGAACGGTCTGGGCGGAGACAGCCGCGGCGTACGACCGCGTCGTCGGCGGGACGCGCGCCCGGATCGAATCGACCGTCGGACTGCTGCGCAACCTCGCCGTCACGGGCGGCGGCGGGCTGGAGGCGGCTCGTCGGCATCGGCTGGCCGCGATCACCGCGGCCGAGGAACTCGGCGACCCCGATCTCACCGCGCGCGTCATCGGCGCGTACGACGTACCGGCGATCTGGACACGCTCCGACGACGAGGCACAGGCTGCGGCGATCGTGGCGGCCGCGGAACGGGTCCTGCCGACGCAGGATCATCCGGCGATCCGGGCGCGGCTGCTCGCCACGATTGCGGTGGAATCGCGCGGTTCCAGGTCCTCGCGGCCGCGCGAGGCGGCGGTGGAGGCGGAACAGTTGGCGCGTGGTCTCGACGACCCGGCGCTGCTGGCGTTCGCGTTGAACGGTGTCTTCATGCAGACCTGCTACCGGGCCGGACTCGCGCCGCAACGGGATGCGATCGGTGCGGAGCTGGTCGCGCTGTCGCAGCGGCACGACCTCTTTACCTACGAGGTTCTGGGGCATCTGATTCGATTGCAGTCCGCGTGCGCGCGGGCTGACCACACAGCTGCCGACGACCACGCCGCCGCTGCCGATGCACTGGCCGCCCGGCATGAGCTGCCCCTGGTTGCAGTCTTCACCAGGTGGTACGGCGCACTGCGTGACGACACCCCGGATTCCTACCGCGCGGCAGCCGCTCTCCTCGACGGCGCGGGCATGCCAGGATTGAGCGACGGCCTTCTCCCATTGGCGTTGGCCGCGCACGCCGTCCGCCACGGCGACCCCGTCCCGCAGGCGGACTACGGCCCGCACACTCCCTGGGTCTTCGGCGCCCCGAACCCGCCGCCCGGCCTGTTGCTGGAGGCCTACTGGGCCCTCACCGCCCATAACACCACGGACCCCGCCCTCCGCGCCGAAGCCCAAGCAGCCCTCAAGCCCGCTGCAGCCGAACACGCCGCCGGCAGCGGCATCCTCACCCTCGGCCCCATCGCCGCCTATGTGGACTAGAGCGCGGACGCGGGGGGTGGCGTGGCAGGGTTCCTAACGACAGGATGTAGTCGCCTGCCGCCGGCTTACCGGGCGGTACCTGAGCGTGCGGCTGGCAGTGGTCGGCGTAGACGTCCTGTCCGTTGGTACCTCCGGCCGAACTTCCGACTCAGGATGGTTTGCGGGCGCGGAAGGCGAGGGCGTGGGGGATGTCGTGGCCGGCGGGTTCGTCGAAGTGTTCGAGGGTGAGGCCGCTGGCGAGGATCGCGTTGAGGTACTCGGCGAGAGTGAGGTGGGACATGCCGATCCGCCGGCGGATGCCGTCCTCGGCCCACCACGGCAGGTCGGTGTGCCAGCCCGACTGCCGGTACGTCGGGTGCACGGTCCGGCGGCCGTCCTTCTCGTAGACCACGTGGGGACCGTTGAAACACGGATGCACGCCGTACACCACCAGCACGCCGCCCGGCCGCAGTACCCGGGCCGCCTCGTGCAGGACGGCGCCGAAGTCGTCGACATCGGTCGAGATCCACAGCGAGATCGCGGTGTCGAACGACCCGTCGGCGAACGGCAGGACGGCGGCGTCGCCATGCAGCAGCGGACCGTCGGTGCGGTTGCGGGCCCGGCCGAGTTGATCGATCGAGTAGTCCAGGCCGATCGGGATGCGCCCGCTGGCGCGGATCGTGCCGAAGTTCCGGCCGGTGCCGCAGCCGATGTCCAGGCACGGCCCGGATCCGGCGCCGAGCAGCTCCAGCAGGCCGGGTTGATGCGGCTCCGCGTCGTCCACGAACCGCTCGTCGTACCACTGCGCCAAACCGTCGTACCGAGCCCGCACGGAACCTCCCCAGGTCTGCGTCGAGCCTACCTGTGCAGCCTGCTTTAGGTCGGGGAAGCGACCTCCGGGTAAGCTTTGCCGACGTTCACTTTGAGTTTGGATGGTCCACAGTGGGTTCCGTAATCAAGAAGCGCCGTAAGCGGATGGCGAAGAAGAAGCACCGTAAGCTGCTGAAGAAGACGCGGGTGCAGCGCCGCAAGCTCGGTAAGTAAGCAATTTCTGCCGCGCCCGGTCCGGCTGGGGGTAGCTCGTGGCACAGGTGGTGATGGTGACCGGCGTCTCGCGGGACGCCGGTGCTCGCTGTGCCCGCAGGTTGGCCGAGGACTCCTCGATCGGCACCGTGCTCGGTGTCGACGTGGTTCCGCCGCGCGCGGAGCTCGGCCGGGTCCGGTTCGTCCGGGCCGACATCCGGAACCCGGTGATCGCCAAGGTGATCGCCGCCCACGGTGTGGACACGGTCGTGCACACCGGTGTCGTGGCCACCCCCGGCAGCGCCGGCGGCCGGTCGTCGATGAAGGAGATCAACGTCATCGGCACCATGCAGCTTCTCGCCGCGTGCCAGAAGGCGCCCGGGGTGGCGAAGCTGGTGGTCAAGTCGTCGACCACGGTGTACGGCGCGGGCCCCCGCGATCCGGCGATGTTCACCGAGGAGATGGCGCCGCGGGCGATCCACCATCACGGCCTGAGCAAGGACGCGGTCGAGGTCGAGGGGTACGTGCGCGGCTTCGCCCGGCGCCGCCCGGACGTCTGCGTCAGCACGCTCCGGATGGCGAACTGGATCGGTCCGCGCACCGATTCCCCGATCACGCGGTACTTCTCGCTGCCCGTCGTCCCGACCGTGATCGGGTATGACGCGCGCCTGCAGTTCCTGCACGAGGACGACGGCGTCGCGGCGATCCACCACGCGACCGTCAACGACCTGCCCGGGACCTACAACCTGGCCGGCGACGGCATCATGGCGCTGTCGCAGGCGATCCGCCGGCTCGGCCGGCCCGCGCTGCGGCTGCCCTCGTTCACCGCGTCGAGTACGGCGGCGGTCGTCCGGCGGGCCCGGCTCGCGGACTTCTCGCCCGACCAGATCACGTTCCTCACCTACGGGCGGGGCGTGGACACGACCCGGATGCGGACCGAGTTCGGGTTCGACCCGAAGTACACGACCGCAGAGGCCTTCGAGGACTTCCGCCGGTCGCTCGGCCCTGGCGCGGTGACTCGGGCCTCGGGTCTGCTGACCGCGGGACTGGGAGCTCTCCGTGGCTGACGCGGACGTGATCCCGATCGGCTCCGGCGGCCGCCCGGGCCGCGGCAGCGGGCGCCGTACGACGCCGTCGGCCGCAGCTCGTGCTTTGGCAGGCGATGCGGGTCGGGCCAAGAAGAGCCGTAATCGCGCGAGCGACGCGTCGACCGACCGTCCGGGCGCCGAAGGCGATCCCGGCGTCGAGGCGCCGGCCACCGAGGAACGGCCCGCCGAGGCTCCGTTCGATTTCGCCGGTCTGGAGCGCGCGGTGCGCAGCCTGTTCGGCGAGGACGGTGAGCGCCGGGTCGCGGAGTGGCTCGCGTTCCTGCGCCGCCGATTGACAGGAGACTACGAGCTCGACGAGTTCGGGTACGACCGCGACCTGTCCGACCAGGTGCTCCTGCCACTGCTGCGGCCGATGGTGGAGAAGTGGTTCCGGGTCGAGGTCCGCGGCATCGAGAACATCCCTACCGACGGCAGCGCGCTGATCGTCGCGAACCACTCCGGCACGATGCCGCTGGACGGGCTGGTCACGCAGGTGGTCGTTGCCGATCACACCGGCCGGCCGCTGCGGACCCTCGCCGCCGACCTCGTCTTCCAGACCCCGTTCGTCGGTGAGCTGTCCCGCAAGGGCGGTGCCACGCTGGCGAACAACGACGACGCCGAGCGGCTGCTCCGCCAGGGCAACCTGGTCGGCGTCTGGCCGGAAGGCTTCAAGGGCCTCGGCAAGCCGTTCGCCGAGCGATACAAGCTGCAGCGCTTCGGGCGCGGCGGCTTCGTCAGCGCGGCGATGCGGACCGGCGTACCGATCGTGCCGTGCTCGATCGTGGGCGCCGAGGAGATCTATCCGCTGGTCGGCAACATCGCCTCACTGGCGCGGCTGCTCGGCGTGCCGTACATCCCGATCACGCCGTTCTTCCCGTTGCTCGGGCCGCTCGGGCTGATCCCGCTGCCGTCGAAGTGGCTGATCGAGTTCGGCGAACCGATCCGCACCGACGAGTTCCCCGAAGGGGCCGCGGACGACCCGATGCTGGTCTTCAACGTCACCGACCAGGTCCGCGAGACCATTCAGCAGACGCTCTACACGTTGCTCATGCAGCGCCGCAGCGTCTTCTTCTGAGCCGTTCGCCAGGCAGATCGTCCCTGGCAAGCAGCAGCCCCGGTCACCGAACACGTGACCGGGGCTGCTGTCAGGTCTCCTGCCTGCGCCAGGCGGCTACTTCCACGGCGGGAGCAGCGTCTGGATGATGCCGGGCAGGTTGATCAGCGGTGTCGTCGGGAACGGCCACGGCCAGGAAGGCACAGAAGGCGTGGTCGACGTGGGCAGTGACGGCAGCACCGTGGGCGTCGCAATCGGCGAGCTCGACGACGACGGGAGCGGTGGCGTCTTCAGATCGGTCGGGGGAGCGGTGGACTCACCGACGATCGTGGTGTTGGGCACCTTGGTCGGGGTCGTGCTGGGTTGCTGCGTGGCCGAACCGACCGGGGTCGGGATCGTCGTCGACGCCTTCGGCGTTGCCGCGGACTGCACCGGTTTGGTGGTGTCCGAACCCGTCCCGGGCGTGGTGCGGCCCGGCTGGTTGTTGCTGTTGTGGTTCGTCCCGGTGGTGGCTGCCGGCGTGGCCGGCTTCGGGACTCCGCACTTCGGGCAGGCCGCGTGGGTCAGCCCCTGCAACTGCTCGATCGTGGCCAATGCCTCGACGCCGGACTTCAGGGACTCCGGCGGGAGACTCGGCGTCGCCGCCACCAAAGCCTGGCGGGCGCTGGTGAGGAACGCCGTGATCACGGTGATCGAGCTCTCGTCACCGGTCTGCTGGTACGACGCGAGCAGCCGGGACACGCCCTTGCGGGCCTGTGCCGAGAAGTCGTCCAAGGTCGCGTTGATGGTGTCCGCGGAACCGCCGTTGCCGGTCAGCTCACGGACTTCGGACAGTCTGGTCTTCGCATGCTCGAGATCGCGCCGGCCGCGGGAGTCGTCGCCGACGCCCACATTGGTGGCCACGTTCTCGATGCTGCGCTTCATGCCGTACAACGTGTCGCCGGGCATCGCCTGCTGGGCGGCGGCAGCGGAACCGATGCCACCTCCGAGCAGCACCAGCGCGGCGGTGCTGGCCACCAGCCGGATCCTCCGGCCTTGGCGGCGACGGATATCTGTCACGGACGCGCCAACGTCCTCGCTCCCCGGCGGGTCGTCCGAGTCGTCTGGTGCGGTGTGCACCGTCAACGGAGTCGCAGTGGTTGCCGCCCGCGCCGCCGCCTGCTCCAACAGGCGGTGCCGCAGCTCGGCGCTGAACTCCGGTCGCGGTGCAACTGCGCCGGCGGTCCTCAGCCGTCCGACGAGCTCCACTGCTTCCAGTAACTCGGGGTCATCGCCCAGTCGCGTGGAGTGACGGGGCCCGTGATCGACGGCGTGCGCGAATGCCTCCGCGCGCGCTCGAGCCCTGTGTAGGTCACTCATGAGTTCTCGTTCTCCTCAATGGCCAGTCGGGGTCACCGACAGGTCCTCACCAGGCAAACGAGGTAACTCCCTGACGGGTTACGAAAGACGTTCGTTGTCATCCGCCTCATCTCAAGTCCTTGGGGATAACCTTCGCCAAGTGCCGGACGGCTCTCAGCTGGAGCTGTTTGACGGCGCCTTCGGATTTCTCCAGCGCCCGGGCCGTCTCGGCGATCGACAGCCCGGCGAAGAATCGCATCGTCAGGCAGTCGCGCTGCTCGTCGGGCAGGCCGGCGACCGCGTCCCGGAGTACCTCCGCGGTGGCCGCGGCCAGCACGTCGATCTCCGGTCCCTCGGTCTGCCGGTCGTGGGTCTCGATCTCGTCGGTGACCACTTCGAGCCGGACCCGGCCGGACTTGTAGTGGTCGGTGATCAAGTTCCGGGCGATCGTCACCAGCCAGGCGCCGAAGTCCCGGCCCTGCCAGCGGAACGAGTCCAGTGCGCGCAGCGCCCGCACGAACGTCTCGCTGGTCAGGTCCTCGGCGAGTGCCGACGACGACACCCGGGCGTAGATGTAGCGATAGACGGTGAGCGAGTACTCGTCGTACAGCTCACCGAAGGCACCGACGTCCCCGGCCTGGGCGCGATCGACGAGCTCCGCACGTCGCATCCCGTCCGGGCTTGGTTCCGGCGTGGTCAAGTGTTCTCCCCGTTCAACTGACACGTCGTTCGACACATCCGCGAATGGCCACAGTGACTGGAACAGCACGGAACGTTACTGATCGAACACGTGCTGTCAACAGGCTGGGGCGTGCCGCCTTCCGTCCGATGGTCACGAATGCGCCAGCGGACTGCGTCCGTGGACGGAGCAGCCTGCTGTCGGGGGTGTTGCATCGCGCATGAGGTCCCCGCGCGAACGGGATTCTGCAGTGTGAGGTTCGACAGAAGTCCGCTCGCGAAGTCACCTGTATATCGGTGGTCACGCTCTGCTGCAACCATTCCGCCGAAAGATGGTTGCTCCCGGCGTGGATCCCGGTCGTGGCAGACTCGCCTGGTGAACGTGAACTTCGCGGACATTCTTCGTGACACAGCGCAACGTCACGGCGAGCGTCCCGCGCTGGTCGACGGGGATCGGCGGCTGACCTGGAGCGAGCTCGACCGGGCCGTCGACCGGACCGCGCAGGGCCTCGCCGCGGCCGGCCTTGTGCCCGGCTACCGGGTCCTGCTGCTGGTTGCCAACAGCATCGAGTTCGTCACGTCCTACCTGGGCATTCTCCGGGCCGGCCTGGTCGCCGTACCGCTGAACACCGGCCTCACCCGGGCCGAGCTGGCGACCGTCGCGGAGCATTCCGGGGCCCGCCTCGCGGTCGCCGGACCGGGCCTCGCGGACCGTTTCGAGGGCCTCCCGGCGGTGTCGCCGGACCAGCTCGAAGGTGACGCTCCGTTACTGCCGCCGATCGACCCCGAGACGCTCGCGGTGCTGCTCTACACCTCCGGGACGAGCGGCGATCCGCGCGCCGCGATGCTCACTCATCGCGCATTGATCGCAAACGTGCGCAACCTGAGCGAGCTCGGCGAGGACCGGATGGGGCCCGACGACGTGGTCCTCGGCGTGCTGCCGATGTTCCATGCCTTCGGTCTGAACGCGGTGCTCGGCTGGGCCGTTGCGACCGGTGCGACGGTTGTCGTGCAGGAGCGGTTCGACCCCGAGGAGACGCTCGGCCTGATCCGCTCGTGCGGCGTCACCCGGCTGCCGCTGGCGCCGCCGGCGCTGCATGCCCTGCTGGCCCGGTCCGATCTGCGCGATGCGTTGCAGACGGTCAAAGTGGTCCTGACCGGTGCCTCCACCTTGGATCCGTCGCTTGCGGCCCGCTTCGAGGAGGCCACCGGGTTACGCGTCCACCAGGGGTACGGCCTGACCGAGGCGTCCCCGGGTGTCACCACGACCTTGGGGGAGACCGCTCCGAAGCCCGGCTCGGTCGGGCGTCCGCTGCCGAACGTCGAGGTGCGGATCGCCGACGAGCAGGGTGAAGACATGGAGGGCGACGACCCCGGCGAGATCTTGATCCGCGGCGGCAACCTGTTCTCCGGGTACTGGCCGGACGGCGTGGACGGCCCGGACGCGGACGGTTGGTACCGGACCGGTGACGTCGGGTTCCTGGACGCCGACGGTGACCTGTTCCTGGTGGACCGGTTGCGCGAGCTGATCATCGTGTCCGGGTTCAACGTCTTCCCGAGCGAGGTGGAAGAGGTGCTGGTCGGTGCGCCGGGAGTCCGCGAGGCGGCGGTCATCGGCGTACCGTCCGAGGAGACCGGCGAGGCCGTGAAGGCGTTCGTCGTACCGTTGCCGGACGCATCGGTCGACGTGGCGGCGGTCCGCGAGTACGCCGAGAGCCGGCTGGCGCGATTCAAGTGCCCGGTCGAGATCGAGGTGGTGGACAGCCTGCCGCACTCGGTCACCGGGAAGGTGGCCAAGGGCCGGCTGCGAGAGGTGGATCGATGAGCAGGGTCGTGCTGTACGGCAAACCGGGGTGTCATCTGTGCGACGACGCGCGGGAGATCGTCCGCGCGGTCTGTGCCGAACTGGGCGAGGAATGGACCGAGGTCGACATCACCCAGGACGATGCGCTGTTCACGCAGTACGGCGAACAGATCCCGGTCACCTTCGTGGACGGCCGGCAACACGACTTCTGGCGAGTCGATC
Source organism: Kribbella sp. NPDC048915 (assembly GCF_040649595.1). Taxonomy (NCBI): domain Bacteria; kingdom Bacillati; phylum Actinomycetota; class Actinomycetes; order Propionibacteriales; family Kribbellaceae; genus Kribbella; species Kribbella sp. NPDC048915. The sequence goes on from NZ_JBEZFT010000110.1 coordinate 9,856, forward strand.
CAGCCCGGTTGCGAAAGGCCCTGGCCGGCTAGCACTGTTTGCTAGCTCACTCCCGCCGATTTTGTTCTCACGTTCACAAGCTCCTAGAGTAAGAGTGCCAGCGGCCGTCAGACCGCGGTGAACCAACCGCTCCCAGGAGAATTGTGACGCGTGCCAGCAGCCGTCGCCCCGGCCCGCCGACGAGAACCGAACGCGGCATCCCCGAGGCAACTGTCGCGCGCTTGCCGGTCTACCTGCGGGCCCTGACCGCCCTGTCGGACAGCGGGATCGCCACCGCGTCGAGCGAGGACCTGGCGACCGCCGCCGGCGTCAACTCGGCCAAGCTGCGCAAGGACCTGTCCTACCTGGGCTCCTACGGCACCCGCGGCGTCGGCTACGACGTCGAGTACCTGCGGTACCAGATCGCCCGCGAGATCGGCGTCACCCAGGACTGGGCCGTGGTCATCGTCGGGATCGGAAATCTGGGGCACGCGCTGGCCAACTACTCCGGTTTCGGGACCCGCGGATTCCGGATCGTCGCGCTGCTGGACGCGGATCCGAACCTGATCGGTGAGCGGGTCGGCGACATGGAGATCCGGGACTTCGCCGAGCTGGAGGACATCGTCGAGGCCGACCGGGTCTCGATCGGCGTCATCACCACGCCCGCCGGTCCGGCGCAGGAGGTGTGCGACCGGCTGGTCGCCGCCGGCGTCACCAGCATCCTGAACTTCGCGCCGGTGGTGCTGTCCGTGCCCGACGGTGTCGACATCCGCAAGGTGGACCTCTCGATCGAGTTGCAGATCCTGGCGTACCACGAACAACGAAAGTCCGGAGAGGCGGCGCTCCCGCAGGTGCCCGAACTACCAGCGATGAACGGTCTGACGGATCTCCCGAGCGTCGGGGGAGGCGTCGGCGCGTGAACGAGCGTAGCGAGGGCACCATTCAGCACAGCGTGATTCGTGCCGCATCGGCGCCCGGAGCAAAGCGAGGACCTCGATGAGCTACCTCGTGGTCGGCATCAGTCACCGTTCTGCCGCGATCGACGTGCTGGAGCGGGTCGCGCTCGACGCGGAGGCGGCGACCAAGCTGGCGCTGGCGGTCGGCAACTCCGCGGCCGTTGCCGAGTCGGCGGTGCTTGCCACCTGCAACCGCACCGAGGTGTACGCGACCGTCGACCGGTTCCACGCCGGCATGGACGAGGTCACCGCCATCCTGTCCGACATCACCGGCGTACCGCTGCTGGATCTGGCCGAGCACCTGTACGTGCACTTCGAGGAAGGCGCTGTCGCGCACCTGTTCCAGGTCGCGGTCGGGCTGGACTCGATGGTCGTCGGGGAGAGCCAGATCCTCGGCCAGGTGAAGGAGACGCTGCGCGTCGGCCAGGACCTGGAAACCATCGGCACCGATCTGAATGCCCTGTTCCAGCACGCGTTGCGGGTCGGCAAGCGGGCCCGCACGGAGACCGGGATCGACTCGGCCGGCCGTTCGGTCGTGTCCGCCGGACTGGAGGCGGTCGGCGGCTTCGAGGGTCGCCGGGCGCTGATCGTCGGCGCCGGATCGATGGCCTCGCTGGCCGCGCAGACGCTGGCGAACGGCGGCGCGCGCAGCGTGACCGTTGCCAACCGCAACTACGACCGTGCGGTCGCCCTCGCGGACCGGGTCGGCGGTACGGCGATCCGCCTGGCCGACGTACCGGCCGCGCTGCACGACGCCGACCTGGTCGTGTCGTGCACCGGCGCGCGCGGCGCCGTACTGACCGAGGACATGATTCGCACCGCCGCGGACGGTCGTCCGTTCGGGGTGCTGGATGTCGCCCTGCCGCGGGACGTGGAGCCGGGCGCGGCCCGGCTTCCGGGCGTCACGCTGATCACGCTGGCCGACCTGGTCGGGACGTCGGGCGGCAGCCAGTCCGACATCGACGAGGTACGCCGGATCGTCGGCGAGGAAACCGGTGCGTTCGAGGCGACCCGCCGGGCCGCGTCGGTGGCGCCGACCGTGGTCGCGCTCCGGGCGATGGCGAGTTCACTGGTCGAGGCGGAGCTGACGCGGCTCGAGCGCCGGCTGCCCGGTCTCGGTGAGCACGAGCGGCACGAGGTCGAGCGGACCATCCGCCGCGTCGTCGACAAGGTGCTGCACAACCCGACGGTCCGCGTGAAGGAGCTCGGCGGCGACCCGGGCGGACCGACGTACGCCGACGCGCTGCGGCAACTGTTCGCACTCGACCAGGCGACGGTGGACGCCGTGACCACGCCGAAGGGCGGTGAGCAGGCATGATCCGCCTCGGTACTCGTCGTTCGAAGCTGGCGACGGCCCAGTCGACCCTGGTCGCCGATCAGTTGCGCGCGCTCGGGCACGAGGTCGAGCTGGTACTGATCACCACCACCGGCGACGTCAACCGCGCGCCGATCGAGCAGATCGGCGGCACCGGCATCTTTGTCAGCGCCCTGCGTGATGCGCTGCTGGCCGGCGAGATCGACATCGCCGTGCACTCGTTGAAGGACCTGCCGACGACACCGGTCGACGAGCTGACCCTCGGCGCGATCCCGGTCCGTGAGGACCCGCGCGACGTTCTCGTCGCCCGGGACGGCCTGACGCTCGGCGAGCTGCCGCGCGGCGCGCTGATCGGCACCGGCGCGGCCCGGCGGGTCGCGCAGCTCGACGCTCTCGGCCTCGGCCTGGAGTGCACCGGTATCCGCGGCAACGTGGACACCCGGATCGGCATGGTCACCGACGGCAAATTGGACGCGGTGGTCCTTGCCCGGGCAGGCTTGTCCCGCCTGGGCCGGCTCGCCGAGGTGACCGAGACCCTGGACCCGATCCAGGTGCTGCCCGCCCCTGGGCAGGGTGCGCTGGCGATCGAGTGCCGTGCGGACGACACGGACATCCTGGCGGCGCTGGCTCCGCTGGACGACCCGGCCACCCGCGCGGCGGTGACGGCGGAACGACAACTGCTGGCGACGCTCGAGGCGGGCTGCACGGCTCCGGTCGGCGCGCTCGCCGAGGTGGTCGAGGGTGAGGACGGCACCGAGTTGTGGCTGCGGGGCGCGCTCGGCCAGTCCGACGGCGTCCGGCGGCTCTCGGCGAACGGGCCGGTGGACGACCCGGTGTCCCTCGGCAAGGCGCTGGCGAACGAGTTGCTGGAGCGAACATGACACCGGCACAGGGAACGAGCACCGCGGCGCACCAGAAGGCCCGTGCGAAGGGGCAGAAGGTGAGCCAGAAGTCGGCGCCGAAGACGGCGCAGACAACGGCGCCGGCAACGGCCCACAGGACGAGCAGGAAAACGACGAGGGCGAAGGCAGACGTGAGCGCGAAGACAGCCGCCACCGCGGCACCTCAGAAGGCCGCGACCAGTACCGCCAAGCAGACGAAACCGCTCGGCCACGTGACATTCGTCGGCGTCGGCCCCGGTGACCCGGCGCTGCTGACACTGGCCGGCCGGGAGGTCCTCGCCACTGCCGACGCGGTGGTTGTCGAGGGCCCCGAACACAACGCCTTCCTCGGCTTCTGCAGGCCCGATGTCGAGGTCGTCGACGGTTCCGGCGCGGAGGGCAGCCGCGCGCTGCGGGTCGCCGCCCGCGCCCGGCTGGTGGTGAAGACCGCCAAGTCCGCGGCGAACGTGGTCCGGCTGCTGAACGGCGATCCGTTCACGTTCTCCAGCGGCGCCGAGGAGGCGGCCGCGTGCCGCAAGGCCGGCATCGCGTTCAACGTCATCCCGGGCGTGAGCGAGGTGAGCGCGGTCCCGACGTACGCCGGGATCCCGCTGACCCTGAAGAACGACCGCGAGGTCACCGTCGTCGATCTCGCCGAGAACAAGGTCGACCTGACCCGCCTGCAGCCGAAGCAGACCCTTGTGCTGCTGAACGCCGTGGACGTACTGAAGGAGACCGTCGCCGCGCTGATCGAGGCCGGTTTCGACGCCGCCACCCCGGTCGCGGCGACCGTCGGCGGCACCACGACCGCGCAGACCAGCGTGGTCGGCACCCTGGAGACCATCGTCGCCGACCTGCGCGCGGCGAAGATCACCGGCGAGGCCCGCGACGCCGTGGTCGTGGTCGGCTCGGTCGTCGAGCAGCGGGACGCACTGTCCTGGTTCGAGACCAAGCCGCTGTTCGGCTGGCGGATCCTGGTCCCGCGGACCAAGGACCAGGCCGGCCCGCTGATGGACCGCCTGCGCCGGTACGGCGCGATGCCGGAAGAGGTCCCGACCATCTCGGTCGAGCCGCCGCGCAACCCGCAGCAGATGGACAAGGCGATCCGCGGCCTGGTCGAGGGACGCTACGAATGGGTCGCGTTCACCTCGGTCAACGCGGTGAAGGCGGTCCGGGAGAAGTTCGACGAGTACGGGCTGGACGCGCGCGCGTTCTCCGGGCTGAAGATCGCGGCGGTCGGCGACAAGACCGCCGAGGCGATCGGTGCCTGGGGCATCCGTCCGGACCTGGTCCCGTCCGGTGAGCAGTCGGCCGCCGGCCTGGTCGAGGACTGGCCGCCGTTCGACGAGGTGCTGGACCCGATCAACCGGGTGTTCCTGCCGCGTGCGGACATCGCCACCGAGACGTTGGTTGCCGGGCTCACCGATCTCGGCTGGGAGGTCGACGACGTGACGGCGTACCGCACCGTCCGGGCCGCCCCGCCGCCCGCGCCGACCCGCGAGGCGATCAAGTCCGGCAAGTTCGACGCGGTCGTGTTCACCTCGTCCTCGACGGTGCGGAACCTGGTCGGGATCGCCGGCAAGCCGCACGCGTCCACCGTGATCGCGGTGATCGGCCCGGCCACGCTGAAGACCGCCGAGGAGCACGGCCTGCGGGTCGACGCGATGGCCGAGACGCCGTCCGTCGAGGAGCTCGCCGATGCCCTCGCCCGGTTCGGTGCAGACCGACGTGACACCATGGTGGAGGCCGGAGAGCCGGTCACCCGTCCGTCCGAGCGGCGCCCGGGTTCTCGTCGAAAGAGCTGAATCGTGTCTGGTGGGTTCCCGGAAGTGAGGCCGCGCCGGCTCCGGTCGTCGGCGGCGATCCGCAGGCTGGTCGCGGAGACCACGCTCGAGCCGCGGCAGCTGATCCTGCCGATGTTTGTCCGCGAGGACGCCCGCGAACCGATCGCGATCGCCTCGATGCCGGGCGTCGTCCAGCACACCCGCGACACCGCCCGCAAGGCGGTCGCGGAGGCGGCGCAGCTCGGGTTGGGCGGCGTCATGCTGTTCGGCGTACCGTCGTCGAAGGACGAGGTCGGTTCGGGTGCTGTGGACCCTGAGGGCATCCTCAACGTGGCGATCCGGGACGCCGTCTCCGAGGTCGGCGACTCGCTGCTGGTGATGTCGGACCTGTGCCTCGACGAGTTCACCTCGCACGGGCACTGCGGCGTCCTCGACTCCGCCGGTCGGGTGGACAACGACGCGACCCTGAAGATCTACGCCGAGATGGGCGTCGCGCAGGCCGCCGCCGGCGCGCACGTCGTCGGCCCGTCCGGGATGATGGACGGTCAGGTCGGCGTGATCCGTACGGCGCTCGACGCGGCCGGCTTCACCGACACCGTGATCCTCGCGTACGCCGTCAAGTACGCGTCGGCGTTCTTCGGCCCGTTCCGCGAGGCCGTCGACTCGTCCCTCACCGGCGACCGCAAGACCTACCAGCAGGACAACGCGAACGCCCGCGACGCGATCCGCGAAGTCGATCTCGACATCGCCGAGGGCGCCGACATCGTGATGGTGAAACCGGCCCTGGCGTACCTCGACATCATCCGCCAGGTCCGCGACCACGTGCACGTCCCGGTCGCGGCGTACAACATCTCCGGCGAGTACGCGATGGTCGAAGCCGCCGCCGCCAACGGCTGGATCGACCGCGAACCCGCCATCCTCGAAACCCTCACCGCCATCCGCCGCGCCGGCGCCGACACCATCCTCACCTACTGGGCCACCGAGGTCGCCCAGCTCCTCGCCCGCCGGTAACGCCCGCGCTGGTAACGCCCGCCCGCCGGTGTACGGCGCGGTGATCGGCCGGAAGGTCGTGGGGTCACCCAGCGAATCGGTTGATTGGCTGTAGGTGATGGTGTTGCGCGGGGTGACGTGCCATCGTGGTGCGTGGGGGTGGGGCTGATGAAACGGCTTGTCGAGTTTCCGATGGACCAGGGCGGGACGGTCCTGATCGAAGTGGATGAGGCCGGCCCGGTGATGCGGGGCATCGGTAAGGACCGGGCGGCTCTGGTCGAGCAGGCGGACCGGACCTTCGAGGATGCGACGTCGGTCGTGGTACCGGCCGCGCACAGCCTGATCGGACGATTGCGGTTGATGGACGACCCACCTGACGAGGTCGGGATCGAGTTCGGGTTGCAGCTGAGCGCACAGACCGGGGCATTCATCGCGTCGGCCGCGGCGCAGGCGAACTTCACCATCAGTGTGACCTGGCGCCGACGCGAGGCATGAACTATGCCGGGGTTGCTCAACTTCGACCTGGCCGTCGACCCCCACGGCGACGGCTTCCGCGCCCGCGTGCTCTCCTCACCCGCCGGTGAGGCAGAGAACGTCTTCGCCTTCCCGTTCACCGAGCAGGACCTGGAGATCCTGATCCTCCGGGTCATCGGCTCGGTCGGTCGCGCCCGCCGTCGACTTCGCCGCTTCGAATCCGCGGAACGCCGGCTGGTCGAGGACTTCGGCGGGCAGCTCTTCCAGGCCGTCTTCGCAGGCTCCGTCCGTACCTGCTTCGAGCGTAGCGTCACGGCCGCCGAAGCCGCCGACGTCGGCCTCCGCATCCGGCTGCACCTGGCGCCTGCCGTCCAGAACGCTCCGTGGGAGTACCTGCACGACCGCGAATACGGTTTCCTGAGCCTGTCCCCGGAGACCCCGGTAGTACGGTACGTGCCGATTCCGAAACCGGTACGCCCGCTGCCGGTCCGCCCACCGTTGCGGATCCTCGCGATGATCGCGGCGCCCACCGATGTCCAACGCCTGCAGCACGAGGAAGAGTGGCAGAAGCTCCGCTCATCCCTCGGTGACCTGATCGATCGTGGCATGGTTCAGCTCGACCGCTTGCCGGTCGGGTCGCTAGCCGCGCTCCAACGTCCACTGCGGACAGCCGATTACCACGTCCTGCACTTCGTCGGCCATGGGCTGTACGACGAGACGGTGCAGGACGGAGCGCTCGTCCTCGAGGACGACAACGGGCAGTCCAGACTTGTCACGGGTCGCGATCTCGGCATCATGCTCCGGGGCAGCCGGTCCTTGCGGCTGGTGGTTCTGAACGCGTGCGAAGGTGCACGGAGTGCCGTCGACGATCCGTTCGGCGGGGTGGCGCAGGCGCTGGTACGGCAGGGCCTGCCGGCGGTGATCGCGATGCAGTTCGAGATCTCTGACCCGGCAGCGCTGCTGTTCAGCCAGTCCTTCTACCAAGCGGTGGCCGACCTGCTGCCGGCCGACGTGGCGATGGTCGAGGCCCGTCGTGCCATCTTCGCCGCCGACAACGAAGTCGAATGGGCGACTCCCGTCATCTATCTCCGCGCGCCCGACGGCTGCATCTTCGCCGAAGTCCCACCCGAGCCGGCCGTCGAGGAAGCCAGCCGCGAAGGACTCGCACAGCGTGCGGCGGAGCGACGGCAAGCGGAGCAGGCGGAGCGGGAGAAGGCGGAGCGGGAGCAGGCGGAGCGGCAGAAGGCGGAGCGGGAGGCGCTTGCACGTCGGGCGGCGGAGCAGCGGGAGCTTGAAGCGGCGCAGCAGCGGGAGCGTGAAGCTGCGTTGCAGCGGCAGGAAGCTGCGCGGCGGGAGGAAGCTGCGCGGCAGGAGGAAATGGCGCGGCGGGAGGAAGTGGCGCGGCGGGAGGAAGTGGCGCGGCGGGAGCGTGCGGAGGCGGAGCGGCGTCAGCACGAGGAGGCGCTTCGGGAGCAGGAGCGGACGGAGTGGCGTCGTCGGGTCGAGGCATGGCACGAGGCGGCCGAGAGTGCCCTCAAGGAGCGGCGGTGGGACGACGCGGTCGCCGTACTGGAACGGCTGACGGAGGCCGGGGACAGCAGTCCAGAAACTGTTCAGCGGCTGACTTTCGCGCGCGCTCAGCAGGAGCGGGACCGGCTGATTTCCGAGCTACGGGGGTTGTACTCGGCCGAACGGTGGGCCGAAGTACTGGCGGTGAGTGAACACCTTGCCCGACTCGGCGCAGCGACCAAGGAAACGGACCGCCTGGCCATGTCGGCCAGGACCAAGCTGGAGAAGGCGACGCGTGCACGCGCACGTGAGGAGGCGCAAGCGTCCGGGCGTCCGGTCGTCGCCGAGCTGCCGGCGCGCTTCGTCGCGCGGTTGGTTGACCTGGGCATCTATTTGATTCCGTTCATCGCGCTGGCGCCCCCCAACACAGGCGAAACCAGCACGGAGCTGACGGCCAGGGACTCGTGGTGGCTGGGCGGGGTGGTGCTGACGATCGCGGTCTACGAGGTCGTACTCACCGCGCTGCTGGGCGGAACCCTCGGAAAGCGCCTCCTGCGACTGCGCGTGGTACGCGCTGTCGACGGTGCGCCGATCGGGTGGCGCGAGTCGTTGCTGCGCTGGTTCATCCAGTTCCTCGCCTGGTGTACGTGTATCGGCCCCGTAGTCCTCTACGTCTCGCCGTTCTGGGACAAATCCGCCCGCCACCAAGGCTGGCACGACCGAGTCGCCGGCACCGCAGTCGTCAAACTCCCACCCCGCTAGCCCGCCACAGCCGCGATCCACCGAGCGGATAGGCCGAACCGGCGTAGGCCGCGCGGTACGCCAAGGGCTGCAGCACTTGCCCCGCGGTAGGCCGTCGAATTCGGCCAGATGAATGCAAGCCTGACGAGCTCACTTGAGGTGCGCCGCGGGACAGGACATGCGGGACAGGGCATGCGGGACAGGGCATGCGGGACAGGGCGGACCGAGTCGGCGGACCGAGTCGGGATATCTGTTGCGGCGGGGCTGAGCTGGCGCAAACCGACGTGCGGCGCGCGTGACGGAGCGGACGAATTGCTGCGGAGTGGCGTCCGGGTTGCGCCGAGCAGGTATAAGCCGACGTGCAGCAGCCTCTCGCGGCGCGGACAGAGTGGGGGCAGACGATACGAGGTCCACCGAGCGCGCTAACGCCGATCTGAGGTACGCCTGATGGTGCGGACCGCGGACGGGCGCGCGACACGAGTTCCGCCGAGCTGAGGCACGCGAGATCGGATGCACTGGACGGCGTGCACCGGACGGTGTGCATCGGGACGGGTGCGCTCACTCAAGGGCACGTGCTGGGGAGATCTCGACGCCCCGCCTGCTCGACTTTTCGCCCAGCGCCGGGTGCGTGATGTGCACGGCCTCAGCTGGCGTCTGCGGTGGTGTCGTTCCAGGGGTCGAACGGTGGCGAGATGTTCGTCGAGCCCGGTAGACCCACAGCGGGCGCGTCGGATTCGTCGTCGCCCCACGGATCGAGTGGAGGCGCCGCGATTGTCAGCGTCGGTGGTGGGTCCTCGTCGCCCCATACGTTCGTTGCGCGGGGTGGTGCGGCCTCCGGGGTCGTTCGGGGGAGTGAGTCGTCGCCCCACACGTTGGTCGCGCGTGACGGCTCAGCGTTGGGGGTGGTTCGAGGCTGGGCGGGCTCATCGCCCCAGATGTCGGCTGGATGCGGTGGCGTGCCAAGTGAGCCGGTGGTGTCGCGAACCGCGGGTGGTGCATCTTCACCCCAGACGTTGAGTGCGGTGCCGAGTGCTCCTGCGTTGTCGCCGCGGGTAGAAGCGTTGGGTGGGTCGTCGTCGCCCCACACGTTCGCGCGCGTCGGTGCGCCCTCGGGAGTGGACCGAGGCGGTGGATCGTCGTCGCCCCAGATGTTTGGCGGGGGTTGGTGTGACTCGGTGCGAGCTGGCGTGTTGGTGCCCGTGGTATCTCGGGTGGGCGTGGCGGGGCGTCCCCAGAAGAGGGGTGCGGGTTGAGGGGTGCAGGGTGTGCAGGGTGTGCAGGGTGTGCAGGGTGTGCAGGGTGTGCAGGGTGTGCAGGGTGTGGTGGGTGGAGGTGCCGGTGGGCGGTACGTATTGGGTGGGGTGCAGGTGGGAGTCATCCAGGCGGGGCGGGTGACGTGGACTTCGCCGTCGAGGATGCGGATCTGCCAGTGGCCGCTGTGGAGGTCGATGTGGTGCCGACTGCAGAGCAGGGCGAGGTTCGAGACGGCGGTGATACCGCCGTCGATCCAGGAGATGAGGTGATGAGCTTCGCAGTCGATCGGTGGTGCTCCGCAGACCACGCAGCCTTTGTCGCGGGCATTGAGGGCGCGGCGCATCGGGCGGGTGACGAGGCGTTGGCTGGTTCCTACGTCGAGGGGTTGGGACTTCGACCCGAGGACAATAGGTAGTACCTCCGCGTCGCAGGCGAGGCGGCGTACGGTCGCGGCCGAGAGGTTGTCGCCGAACATCATCGCGCCGGTCGCGTTCGCGGTCGCTTCGCGGAGTGCGTTGAAGTCGATCGTGATGCTGATGTGAGGCTTCGGGCCGTGACCGGGTACGGCGTCTCGTGCAACGGCGGCATCCGATCTTGTGCCCGATGCGGCATCCCCAGTGTTCGCCCCAGTGTTCGCCCCGGTGTTCGCCCCGGTGTTCGCCTCGGGGTTCGACGCGGTGTTCGCCTCGGGGTTCGACGCGGTGTTCGGCGCGGTGTTCGCCCCGGTGCCTGTCGTGGTGTCCGGCAGGGGGAGTGGGGCGGCGTTGCGCGTGTCAGCATCGGCGTGGGCGTGGGCGGCGGCCGGTCGGATGGCGGGGGCGGTGGCGGCGTTGAGGAGGGCGGTGAGCGCGTCCGCCTGGCGCTTGGAGTGCGGGCGCGGATCCGGTTGACCGTCGAACGTCTTGTGGGGGCGGGCCTGGGCGTGGATGAGGGTGCGGAGGAGTTCGGCGTTCTCGTTGGCGAGGTATCCCTGGAAACTCACGCCGCGGTCGGCCGGCTTCAAGGTCAGGGACTCGCGGGCGTACGCGGACTTCTCGTCCGGCTCGGGACCGTCGGGGTCGAGGATGTCCTTGATGACGCGGCCGGCGCGGCGCAGCTCTGACGGGGTGTGGGTTGCCGCCAGGCCGATCAACTCGTCCTCGGCCACGGCGAGGTTCTCCTGCGGGACGGTGGGCGGCATACGGTCCAGCACGTCGAGGATCGTCGCTGCTTGCGCCGGGTTGAGCTGCCGGCCGTTCGACGTACGCGAATCGTCCGGATCCGCTGTCGAGGCACCGAACGGGACGGCGGGGTCGGGGAGGGCGGCGCTGGTGGTCGCGTACTTCGCCAGGCGGTTGGCGGTGCGGACGTCGCGTCGGGTCTGGGCGAGGTCCTGGAGGAAACGACCCGAGAGGAGCCGGGCAGTGTCGCCGGCGCCGAGGTCCTTCGCGTAGCCGGACTGATCCATGCCCGCGATCAGCTGCAGCCGCAGGGTTTCGAGGCGATTCTGCTCAGCGACAACCGCGTCGAGAGTGGACAGCTTCTCGCTGTCACTCATCGACCAGACCGGTCGCGCGCCGAGGATTTCCATACCGACAACTCTAGAGACCCCCTCCGACAGTTTCTGATCCCAGAGCCCTTGCAGCCAAGGAAATTCCGTGAAATCTTGCTGCCGGCAGCCGAGCTCAGAGAGTATTAGTTGCCTAAGGCAACAAATACCTGCTGGCTCCTGTCCACAGGCGTTTCCAGTGATGGTCGGTGCTGCTCAGCGGCAACTCCGCCTTGAACGGTTACCGCAGGCGGCACAGCTGCCGCAGTGCACGCTCTCCTCATCCGGGTAGGAAAGGATCGTCCGGCATTGGGTTTGTGCACTCCCCGACACCGACACCGGCGTGGTTGTCGGCGGGCTGTCGTGCGGGCGGTACGGCGCGGACCGCCGCGACCCACCGGCGTACGAGGCGCCGCCGCGCGCCCCGGCGTACCAGGAGCCGCCTCGTTGGGGGCTGTTAGCCTCGGGATTTCACGTGGTTGGGGTTGTGTTCGGCGCGTAACGCACGGAAGTGCCTGTCTGGTGGGGGATTCTTGGCTTGTCGAAGGTCAAG
>NZ_JBEZFT010000111.1:0-21647 GCF_040649595.1 Kribbella sp. NPDC048915
CACGCGCTGACCACCACACCGAACCACGGCCCGACCAAACCAACCCCAAGTGGAACCCACCCGCAGCGAGGCGGGACACCCCACCACGCCCACCCAGCCCAGCACCACGCCAAACCGGAATCAGCGCATCACGCCAAACCGATCGGTGGATCGAGGCTTAGTGACTCCAGCACGCCCGGCTGCCGGCACCCCGGCAGGTTCTGCTGGAATGGCCGCATGGTGCGGAAGATAGTTCTGGATGTGGATCCTGGCCACGATGACGCGATTGCGATCTTGCTGGCGCACGGCAATCCGGACGTCGAGCTGATCGCGATTACTGTTGTCGCGGGCAACCAGGTGCTCGAGAAGGTGACCTACAACGCGCGGCGAGTTGCGACGCTTGTCGGTGCGCGGGTGCCGATCGCGCGAGGTGCCGAGTTTCCCTTGGTGCGTGAGCAGTTGACCGACTACGACGTCACAGCAGGAAGTACGCACGGCCTGTCCGGACTCGACGGGCCGGACTTGCCCGAGCCGGTGACCGAGCTGGACCCACGGCATGCCGCACAGTTGATCGTGGATGTCGTGATGCAGAGCGAACCGCAGGAGATCACGCTGATCCCCACTGGGCCGCTGACCAACATCGCGCTGGCGATGCGCCTCGAGCCCAAGATCGTCGAGCGCGTCCGCGAGGTCGTTCTGATGGGCGGCACGTATACCCGCGGCAACAGCACGCCGGCCGCCGAGTTCAACATTCTGGCCGATCCTGAGGCGGCATCCGCGGTCTTCAACGGAGCGTGGCAGGTGACGATGGTCGGCCTCGACCTCACCCACCAGGCCCTTGCAACCCAGGCAGTACGAGAGCGCATCCGAGCGATCGGTACGCCGCTGTCCGCCACGGTGGACGGCTGGCTCGAGTACTTCAGCGGCACCTACAACAAGGTGTTCAAGATGCCGTACCCGCCGATCCACGACGCCTGCGCCGTCGCCCGCGTCATCGATCCGGATGCCGTCCGCGTCGAGGATGCGTTCGTCGCGGTCGAGACGCACGGCAAGTGGACGTACGGCGCGACCGTCACCGACTTCCTCGGCGCGTACGGCGAACCGTTCAACACCCTGGTGGCGACGCAACTCGACCTCGACAAGTTCTGGGACCTGATCATCGACGCCATCGAACGCCTCGGCCCGGAGACAGCCTGACCCAGCACGGCCTCCGAGCCGGCGACAACCCCAGCGAATCACCAGCCGATGCCGCAGCCGATGACGCAACCGATCACACCAGCCGATCACACCGGCCGGTCAGGACAGCGGCACCGACGGCGCCGGGCCGAAACAGCAGCCGCTGGCGCGTCAACCGGCCGGAAGGTCAGGGGTCTGGCCGGTTTTCCAGATGTCCATCGAGTGGGCGATGTGGCGCCGCGCGAGAGCCTCGGCTCCGACGCCGTCACCGGCCTCGATCAGGTCGATGAGCTGATGGTGTTCCCGCGCCGACTCGCCGAGCACGCCGGCGTCGGCCAGCGCGAGCAGCCCGTACATGCGGGTCCGGCGGCGCAGCGACGTCGCCAGCTCCGCGAGGAAGGCGTTGCCGGCGTGCTCGAGGATCAGCGCGTGCAGGTCGCGATCCGTCACCAGGAACGTCTGCAGATCGTCCTGCTCGGCGGCCAGCAGGTTGCGGTCGGCAACGACCCTCAGCTCGGCGATGGCAGCCGGCGGGAGGTGTCCGGCGACCCGGGCGACCGTCGGCGGCTCGATCAGCAGGCGCACCTCGGTGACGTTCATCAGCTCCTCGTCGGTCACCGTGGTGACGCGGAAGCCCTTGTTCTTCATGGTCTCGACCAGACCCTCGCGCGCCAGGTCCATCATCGCCTCACGCACCGGGGTGGCGCTGACGCCGAGCTGCGCGCCGAGCGCGGGCGCGGACACCACCGTCCCCTCCTTCAGCTCACCGGTGATGATCGCGGTCCGCAGCTTCTCGACCACTGTCTCCCGCAGATTGAGGCTGCGCCCGAGCGGCGTCAGCGCGGAACTCGGCTCGGTCTCCATCGCGCTACCCGAGATTCCCGCCCTGTGCCCCCGCCGTGACAGGCGGAGCAGCCGCAGGCGGAGCAGCGACAGGCGGAGCAGCGACAGACGGAGCCGCGGCAGTGCACGATCGGCTCATGTCAGCGCCCGGCCGCATAGGCCTGGGCCCCGCGCGCGTTGGCGGCGCCACGCAGCCATCCGTCCTCACGAGCGACGGCGCTGGTCCGCCCGATCGACCATCCGCCCTGGAGTTCGAGCAGGTGGCCGCGCCGGCGCAGCTCGTCGACCACCGCGGCGTCGTACCGGTCCTCCATCAGCAGGTGACCGGGGTGGGTGTCGCGGGGGTAGAACGAGTTCGGCATGTGGATCGAGTGGAAGTCGGGATAGTCAAGCGCTTCCTGGAGATTCATTCTGCCGTGCACGACGTTCAGGAAGAAGTGCAGCGGCCACTGGTCCTGGAAGTCGCCACCGGGCGTGCCGAAGGCGAGCCAGGGCTTCCCGTCCCGCAGCGCGAACGACGGCGAGAGCGTGGTCCGCGGTCGCGCGCCCGGACGCAGTGAGTTCGGCAGCCCGTCCTCCGCCCAGAACATCTGACCGCGCGTACTCAGACAGAATCCCAGGCCGGGAATCGTCGGCGAGGCCTGGAACCACCCGCCACTCGGCGTCGCGGAGATCATCATGCCGTTCTTGTCCGCCACATCGATGTGGCACGTGTCGCCCCTGGTCTCGCCGGTGGCCGCAACGGTCGGCTCGCCCGCGCCGGCGACGAAGCCCTCGGGAGCATCCGGGTACCGCGGCATGATCGGCGTGCGTCCACCGGGACGGCCGGGCACGAGTTCGAGAGCCGCCGTCTCACCCATCAGCGCCCGGCGCGCATCGTTGTACTCGTCGGACAGCAGATCGGCGAGCGGTACGTCGGTGTACTTCGGGTCGCCGTACCACGCCTCGCGGTCGGCGAACGCGAGCTTCGACGCCTCCACGATGGTGTGCACCCACTCGGCCGAACCCGGCCGCATCGAGTCCAGGTCGCATCCCTTCAGCAGCGCCAGCTGCTGCAGGAACACCGGTCCCTGACCCCACGGCCCCGTCTTGCACACCGTGTACTGCCCATAGTCGTACGTCACCGGCTCTTCGACCGCGGCCTGCCAGCCGGCCAGGTCGTCCGCGCGCAGGAATCCGCCGTGCGGCTGCCCGGACGTGTCCATCACTTCGGCTGTCGAGCAGTACGCATCGATGGCCTCGGCAACGAACCCGCGGTACCAGGCATCCAGCGCACCCTGGATCTGCGCCTCCCGCGTCGTACCGGCGGTCGTGGCCTCGTCGACGATCCGCCGGTACGTCGCCGCGAGCTCGGGACGGCCGAAGATGCTTCCGGCCGCGGCGACCGCACCGCCAGGAAGCCAGGTCTGCGCGGATGTGGGCCAGTGCTCCTCGAACATGTCCTTCACGGTCGCAATGGCCTGCGAGACCCCCGGAAGCACCGGGTGTCCGTGCTCCGCGTAATGAATCGCAGGCTCCAGTACGTCGGCAACCGACCACGTGCCCCACTGCCGGAGCAGTTCCATCCAGGCACCGAAGGCGCCCGGTACGACCACCGGAAGGAGCCCGGTGCCCGGCATCAGGTCGAGCCCGAGCGCGGCCATCGCGTCGGTACTGATCGCGCCCGGCGCGACGCCCTGGCCACACACGACCGACACGCCGTCGTCGTCGCCGCCGTGCACCAGGATCGGGACGTCACCGCCGGGGCCGTTCAGATGCGGCTCCACCACCTGGAGGACGAACCCCGTGGCGACCGCTGCATCCGCCGCGTTGCCGCCGCGTTCGAGCACGCTCATGCCCGTGGCGGTCGCCAGCCAGTGCGTACTGGCCACCATTCCGATGTTCCCCACCAGCTCGGGACGCGTCTGCACCATCTGTGTTCCTCTCTTGATCAAGCTGTTGGCCGAACCGCGTGCGCGAGGTCCGGTTTGCCGTCCGGGGTGACCAGATGGCAGGCCACCTGATGTGTCGGGGACGTCACCGCCGCGAGCCCGGGGACCTCCACCCGGCAGCGTTCGACGGCGACCGGACACCGCTGATGGAACGAGCAGCCCGGGACGACGACCGATTGGCTCGGGAGGTCACCGCCGAGCACGATCCGTTCCCGCGTGCCGACGTTCGCGGGATCCGCGGCCGGCGCGGCGGCGAGGAGTGCCTGGGTGTAGGGGTGCTGCGGGTCGCGGAACAGCTCTTCGCGACTGGCGGTCTCGACGATGCGTCCGAGGTACATCACGGCGATCCGGTCGCTGATGAACTCGACGACCGACAGGTCGTGGGTGATGAACAGGCAGGAGAACCCCAGGTCCTTCTGCAGGTCCAGGAGCAGGTTGAGGATCGCGGCCTGCACCGAGACGTCGAGCGCCGAGACCGGTTCGTCGGCCACCACGAACTTCGGGTTCAGGACGAGGGCGCGGGCGAGGGCCACCCGCTGCCGCTGCCCGCCGGAGAGCTCGTGCGGGTAGCGGCTGCGCATCTCCGCGCGCAGCCCGGACTTCTCCAGCATCTCCGCGACCATCAGCCGCCGCTCCGCACCACGGGCGATGCCGTGCTGCCGCAGGGGTTCGGCGACGATGTCACCGATGGTCATCCGCGGGTTGAGCGACGAGTACGGGTCCTGGAAGACCATGTGGATGTCGCGGCGCCGCGAGCGCATCTGGCCACGGCTCAGCTCCGAGATGTCTTCGCCGAGCAGACTGATCCGTCCCGACGTGGGCTTGATCAGTCGCGCGATGCACTTGCCGACCGTGGACTTGCCGCTGCCGGACTCACCCACCAGGCCGAGCACCTCGCCCGGCCCGACCGTGAGGGTGACGTCCTCCACGGCGCGGACGAGCCGGCCACGGCGACCGATCTGCCCCTTGCCGCGGTAGTGCTTGACGAGGTTGTTCACCTCGAGAACCGGTCCGTCAGTCATGAGCGGCCTTCCTTTCGGTGCCCGCGGCAACCGAATCGCGATCGGCGGTGCCGCCTGGGTGGTAGCACGCAACCTGATGCAGCGGGAGTACGTCGGTGAGGCCGGGCCGCGCGGCGCTGCACTCCGCGGTCGCGCGCGGGCAGCGGGCCGCGAACTGGCACTCGTCCGGGTCCGAGGTGGGCGGGGGTACCAGACCGGGGATCTCAGTGAGCCTGCGCCGCCCGTCCCGCTCGACCGCGCGCCCTGGCAAGGCGCCGAGCAGCCCATGGGTGTACGGATGCTGCGGCCGCGCGAACAACTCGGCCGTCGGGGCCTGCTCGACCCGCCGCCCCGAGTACATGACGACGACTCGATCGGCGACCTCGGCGACCACGCCCAGGTCGTGAGTGATCAGTACGACGGCCGTTCCGAGGGTGTCGCGCAGCCGGCGGATCACGTCGAGGATGGCGGCCTGGATCGTGACGTCGAGAGCGGTCGTCGGCTCGTCGGCGATCAGCACCTTGGGGTTGCAGGCGACGGCGATCGCGATCATGACCCGCTGCCGCATCCCGCCCGAGAGCTCATGCGGGTATGCCTTCATCCGCTCCCGGGCATCCGGGATGCCGACCAGCTCAAGCAGTTCGACCACGCGTTCGCGGACCGCCTTCGCCGGCAGGCTCTCGTGCACCTTGATCACCTCAGCGACCTGCCGCCCGACCGGGTACGCCGGGTTGAGCGAGGTCATCGGCTCCTGGAAGACGACCGAGATCTCCTTCCCGCGCACCTGCTGCAGCTCGCGTTCGGACCGCGTCGCGAGGTCGACACCGTCGAGACTGATCCGGCCGCCGATCCGGGTACCCGCCTCGAGCAGGCGCGGGATCGCCATCGCGGTGACCGACTTGCCGCAGCCGGACTCGCCGACCAGCGCGACGATCTCGCCGGGCTGCAGGTCGAACGAGACGTCCTTGACCGCGATCACGGTGCCGCCCTCGGTGTCGAACTCGACGCGGAGGCCGGAGACTTCGAGCAGGCTCATCGCTTGCCCCTTGGGTCCAGGACGTCGCGGAGACCGTCGCCGAGCAGGTTGAAGCCGAGCGTCGCGAGCGCGATCGCGACCCCGGGGACGACGGCGAGCAGCGGGTCCTGGGTGAGGAACTGCTGCGCGGCGGTGAGCATCGTCCCGAACGACGGTGTCGGCGCCTGCACGCCCAGCCCGAGGAAGCTCAGCGCCGCCTCGCCGATGATCGCGCCGGGGATCGCCACGGTGGCGTTGACGATCAGCACGTTGACCAGGTTGGGCAGGATGTAGCGGCCCATGATCGTCAGGTCGGTCGCACCGTCGGCGACTGCCGCGTCGACGAACTCCTGCCGGCGCAGCACCATCGTCTCGCCGCGCACGATCCGGATCACCGACGGCACGTGCGAGACCGCAAGCGCGATGATCACGTTGTGCAGCGACGGTCCGAGGATCGCCGCCATCCCGACCGCGAAGATCAGGAACGGGAACGCCATCACCGTGTCGTTCACGCGCATCAGCACCGAGTCCGCCCAGCCGCGGTAGTACCCCGCGACCAGACCGATCGGGATCCCGACCACCAGCGACAGCGCGGTCGCGAACACCCCCGCGAGCAACGAGACACGCGCTCCGCTCGCCAGGCGTGCCAGCACGTCGCGACCGAGGTCGTCCGTCCCCAGCCAGTGCGCAGCGGACGGACCGGCGAACGTCTCGGAAAGGTTCTGCTTGGAGTAGTCCTGCGCGACCAGCGGGCCGATGATCGCGAGGAGCAGGAACAACGCCACCAGGATCAGCCCGCAGACAGCCATCTTCTTGTGCAGGAACCGGCGGCCGAGGCGGCGCCCACGCTGCGCGCGGGTCGCCGTACCCAGGCCGGCCGGGCCCGTGGCGCCCGGTACGGAAGCGACGCCGGCCGCGGTGCCGACGCCGATCCGGTCCTTGATGCTCATTCGGTCTCTCCCGTCACACGAAGGCGGGGGTTCAGATACGCGTACGCGACGTCGACCAGGAAGTTCACGACGACGTACCCGGCGACGGTGACGAGTACGGCGGTCTGGACCGCGGGGTAGTCGCGGTTCGTGACCGCGTTGACGATCAGGTGGCCGAAGCCCGGGATCACGAAGATCTGCTCGGTGATGACGGCACCGCTGATCAGGCCGGCCAACTGCAGGCCGACGATGGTTGTCAGCGTCGTGAGCGAGTTGCGCAAGGCATGCGTCACCTCGGTCCGAAACGGGACACCCTTCGAACGAGCCGTACGCACGTAGTCGGCCGAGAGTTGGCCGATCAACGCCGAGCGGGTCTGGCGCATCACGACCGCGGACAAGCCGGTGCCGAGCACGAGCACCGGCAGGACCATTCGGCGGAGGTTCTCGACCGGGTTCTCGGCGAGACCGACGAAGCCGGACGCCGGGAGCCAGTGCAGCGTCACCGCAAACACGAGGATCACCAGCAGCCCGAGCCAGAAATGCGGCACCGAGAGGCCGAACAGCCCGAAGCCGTTGGCCACGTAGTCACGCACCGAGCCCGGCCGGACCGCCGACACCACCCCAGCGGTGATGCCGATGGCCAGACCGACCAGCAGTGCGAGCAGCGCGAGCTCCAGCGTCACCGGCAACCGCTCGGCGACGAGATCGGCCACCGGCACGCGGTACTGCGTCGACGTGCCGAAGTTGCCGCGCAGGAGCTGACCGAGCCACGTCACGTACTGGACCGGGATCGGCTTGTCGAAGCCGTACTGCTGGTTGATCTCGGCAATCATCTCGGGCGTCGAGCTCTCCCCGGCCATCACCGTGGCCGGATCGCCGGGGAGCGCCCGGACTCCGAAGAAGACCGCGAGACTGCCGAGCAGCAGCGTGATCAGCGCGGCCCCGAAGCGGCGGAACAGGAAACTCGCCATCCGTCAGCCAACGCTCGCGGTCTTGAGGTACGGGATGCCGTTGGTGCGGTAGTCGATCCCGGACACGTTCTTCGCAGTCCCGACGTACCACGTGTCGTGGTAGAGGTAGATGTTCGACCGGATGTCCGCGACCTTCTTCAGGGCCTGCGCGTAGAGCGCCTTGCGCTGGGCATTGTCATTCGTGCTGCCGGCCTTGGTGATGAGCGAGTCGATCTCCGGGTCGGACAGCTCCGAGAAGTTGTTCGAGCCGGCGGTGGTGAGCAGGTCGTTGGTGTTCCCGTCGGGGTCGACCCGGCCGGACCAGCCGACGATGAACGTGTCCGCCTTGCCGGCCCGGGCGATCTGCAGCGCCGAGACCAGATCCAGCTGCTTGATGCTCACCTTGAACCCGACCGCCTCGGCCATCGCCTGGATCACCTGGGCTTCACGCAGCGAGGTCGCACTGGACGTCGCCATCAGCTCGACCGGCACCGGCGTCGGAACGCCGGAGGCGGCGACCAGCTTCTTCGCGCCCTCGACGTCGAACGGCGTGCAGTCCACCTTGGTGTAGAACTCGCTCTGCACCGGCAGCGGGTTGCAGTCCGCGACCTTCGTGCCGCCCCAGACCGACTTGTTGAGCGCGTCCCGGTCGATGCTCATCTCGAACGCCTTGCGCAGCTGCGGGGACTTCGCGAGCGGTGTCGTCGCCGTCGGCGAGACGTTGATCGTGATGCCCTGGTACGCGATCGTCTGGGACCTCAGCGCCTTGAGCCCCGCGCTCTCCAGCTTCTGCGCGTCGCTCGGCACCAGGTGCTCGGCGGCGTTGATGTCGCCGGACTGCAGATTTGCGGTCGCCACTGACGAGTCGGTGATGAACTTGTAGGTCACACCCGCGAGTTTGACCTTGTCCGCGTCGTAGTAGTTCGGGTCCTTGACCAACGCGATCTCGTTGCCCGCGACCATCGACTTGAACTTGAACGGGCCGACGCAGGACGGGTTCTTGCCGAAGTCGTCGCCTTCTTTCTGCAGCGCCGTCGGCGACATGATCAGGCCGGCGCGGTCCGAGAGCTGGGCCGCGAGCGGCGCCGACGGCCGCTTCAGCTTGAGCTGGACGGCGTTCGGCCCGGTGGCCTTGACCGACGCGATCGCGGCGAGTTCCTGGACGCGCGCCGAGCCCTTCTTGGTCAGGTTGCGTTCGAGCGTGGTCACGACGGCGTCGGCGTTGAACGGCGTACCGTCGGAGAACTTGACGTTCTCCTTCAGCGGGATGTCCAGCGTCAGGCCGTCGGCGGAGATCTTCGGCGGCTCGGCCGCCAGTTGCGGGACCACCTTGAGGTTCGAGTCGACGGTGTACAGCCCCTCGCACATGCTCGAGAACACCAGGCGGGCCGCGAAGGTGTTCGCGAGCGTCGCGTCCAGGGTGTCGGGCGCCGTCGGGGTCGACATGACCAGGGTCCCGCCGGCGCCACCCTCGGCCGCGGCGCCGGCTCCGGCACTCGCGCCCGGCGTCGAACACCCTGCGACGACGACGGCACCGGTCACCGCCACGGCCCCCAGAGCGATGGAACGGATGCGCATGAAAACTCCTCACCCGGGCTGAAGCCGACCCACCTGAGGCACCTCAGCTCGTGTATGCAGTATGTGACATGATACATATCACATGCGGCATGCGCTCTCCTAGCGATAACCAAAAGACGGACCGAACACCGAAACGACCGCCGCCCCGCGAACCGGAAGGTCCACGGGACGGCGGTCGTCAGGCGGTCGTCAGGCCATCGTCAGGCAGCCGTCAGGCTCAGAAGGTGATGCCGGTGAAGGCCCTGGTCTGCTCGGTCAGGGCACGCTCGACCGGCAGGCGCTCCATCGACGAGGCGCCGTAGAACCCGTGCACCCCGGTGGTCTTGCGGAGCACGTACTCGGCATCGCCGGGTTCCGCGACCGGGCCGCCGTGGACCAGCACGATGATGTCGTCGCGGACGCCGCGCGCGGCCTCGGACCAGGCATTGCACGCCTGAACGCAGTCGTCAAGGTTGCGCGCGGTCTCGGCACCGATCTGCCCGCCGGTGGTGAGCCCCAGGTGGCACACGATCACGTCGGCGCCGGCGTCCGTCATCGCGATCGCGTCCGCGGCCGAGAAGACGTACGGCGTCGTCAGCAGGTCCCGCTCCGCCGCAAGCCTGATCAGCTCCACCTCGTGCTGGTACCCCATCCCGGTCTCCTCGAGGTTGCGCCGGAACGTGCCGTCGATCAGGCCGACGGTCGGGAAGTTCTGGACGCCGGAATAACCAGCGGCCACCAGCTCGTCGAGAAACGCGTCGGCCTGCAGGAACGGGTCCGTCGCGTTGACGCCGGCGAGCACCGGGGTCCGCTCGACGACGGTGACGATCTCGGCCGCCATCTCCAGCACGATCTGGTTCGCGTTGCCGTACGCGAGCAGGCCGGCCAGCGATCCCCGGCCCGCCATCCGGAAGCGCCCCGAGTTGTAGACGACGATCAGATCGATGCCGCCGGCCTCCTCGCACTTGGCCGACAGGCCGGTGCCGGCCCCGCCGCCGATGATCGGCTCGTGCCGCTCCACCTTGCCGCGCAGCCGGTGCAGGATGTCCCGGCGCTCGATTCGACCCATGCTCAGTCTCCCTCTGCTCTCGTGCTCGCTACCGGGTACGGGCCGCAGCCGCGGAGATCGCCGCGTGCAGCCACTGCACCATGGCGTCGGCGAACTCCATCGCGTTGATGTCGTCGTCGCGTTCGATCAGCTCGACGCCGCTGCCCTGCAGACCGGACCGGACGGCGTCGTACAGCGCGGCGTCGGCGTCCGGATCGTGGAATGGGCCTCCCTTCGTGGCGATCGCCGAGATCCCGTTCAGCGGCACGAAGACGGCCGCCGGTCCGGCCGACAGCCGGACCTTGGCCGCCAACCGCGTCCCGAGCTCGCGGCACTCGTCGGGAGTGGTGCGCATCAGCGTTGTCGTGGCGTTGTGCCGGTACAGAACGCGGTCCGCGAAACGCTCCGGCACAGAGTCCATCGGCCCGAAGTTGACCATGTCCAACGCGCCGAGCGAGACCGCAGCGGGGATGCCGGTGCGGGCCGCGGCGCACAGCCGATCAGGTCCGGCGTCGAAGATGCCGCCGACGAGGTGGTCGGCCAGCTCGGTCGTGGTGACGTCGAGTACGCCGACCAGCATGCCGTTCGACACCAGGCTCTCGAGCGTCCGGCCGCCGGCTCCGGTCATGTGGAACACCAGCACCTCGTAGCCGAGCGCCTCCAGCTGCTCGCGCGCCCGGGTGACGCAGGGCGTCGTGACGCCGAACATGCTGGCGGCCACCAACGGCCGTTCGTCGTCCCGCGCCGGGGGCGGTGCGGCGGTCACCATGCCGGCCATCGCGGCGGCCGCGTTGGCGAGGATGCGCGTGGAAATCCGGTTCAGTCCGGCGACATCGACGACGCTCGGGACGAGGATCAGGTCCGTCTCACCGACGTACGGCTGGTTGTCGCCGGTCGCGGCGGTCGAGACGATCAGCTTGGGGACGCCGAGCGGAAGGCGCCGGAAGGCCGCGGCCGCCAAGGAGGTTCCGCCGGTCCCGCCCAGGGCCATCGCGCCCTGTAGCCTGCCCTCACCGTACAGCTGCTCGACGACTCCGGCCGCACCGCGTGACATCGCCTCGACGGCCGCGCCGCGGTCCCCCGCGGCAGCGAGCCGGTCGAGATCCTCGCCGGCAACCCCGGCGACCTGGTAGCGATCGACCTCCGGTACGAGACCGGGCTGGCCCAGCACGCCGCAGTCGATCATGATCACCTCGACTCCGAGCGTGCGGAGTCGTTCAGCGACGAACTGATACTCGGAGCTTTTGGTGTCGAGCGTACCGACGAGTGCGACGGTGGCCATGGTCTCCTCCCGAAGTTCTGTCCCATGATGGAGGACCGGTATGAAGCCAACGAGAGCCAATTCCGCCCGATTGGTCACTCCCCTGCCCGTGCATCAGCTGGTCCGGTTGATGGGCGAGTGGGGCATCGGCGACGGCGCTCTGCACACCCAGCTCGCGCGGCACCTGCGGATGCTGGTGGTGTCCGGGAAACTCGCCGCCGGCGTCCGGCTGCCGTCCGAACGCGCACTCGCCGAAGCCCTCGACGTCAGCCGCAACACTGTCGGGGCGGCGTTCGACGAGCTGCGCGGCGACGGCATCCTGACCAGCCGGCGCGGCGACGGCACCTACATCAGTTCGGCCCGCCAGTTCCTCGGGGTCCGCGGCGACGACCGGTTCGAATCGTTCCTCGGCACGACCACCGGAGCCGGTCCCCGGCTCGATTTGCGCAGTGCGGCCCTCCCGGGCCTGCGTCTGGTGGTGGACGTCGCGTCGGTCACCGGTCCCGAGCTCGCGCCGCTGGTCGAGTCGCACGGGTACCTGCCCGAAGGCCTGCCGGCGTTGCGGGTCGAGGTCGCGGACTACTACAGCTCGATCGGTCTGCCCACCTCGCCCGAGCAGATCCTGATCACGTCCGGCGCGCAGCAGGCGATGCGGATGGCCGCGGTGTCGATGCTCGAACCCGGCGCGGTGGCCCTGGTCGAGGAGCCGTCGTTCCGGGGCGCGATCGAAGTACTGCGGGCGGCCGGCGCGCGACTCGAGCCGGTCCGCCGAGGGCCCTTCGGGATCGAGACCACCGACCTCGTCGCGGCGGTACGTCGTTCGCGGCCACGGCTGCTTGTGATGCAGTCGACGGTGCACAATCCGACCGGGACGGTGATCGATCCCGAGCGGCGCCGCCGGCTCGCGACAACCGCCGAGTCGCTCGGGCTGACGGTGCTGGACGACACCACCTTGGCGGATGCGATGATCGACGGTCCGCCGGCGACACCGATGGCGGCCTGGGGAACCGGCGTGATCACCGTCGGGTCGGTCAGCAAGTCCTTCTGGGGCGGGCTTCGCGTCGGCTGGTTGCGGGCCGAGCCCGGCACCGTCGCGTCGCTGGCCTCGATCAAGGCCGGCGAGGATCTCGGTACGTCGCTGCTCGCGCAGGTCACCACCGCCCGGCTGCTGCCGCGGATCGAGGAGGCCCGCGAGGAGCGCCGCCGGGTGCTCGGGGCCGCGCGCGACGTCGTACTGACGGCCCTCGCGGAGTGCCTCCCGGACTGGGAACCGGTGGTGCCGGTCGGTGGCGCGTCGCTGTGGGTGCGCTTGCCGGCTCCGGTCGCGACGAGCCTCGTTCAACGGGCGGAGCGGCTCGGCGCGCAACTGCTGCCCGGCCCCACCT
Source organism: Kribbella sp. NPDC048915 (assembly GCF_040649595.1). Lineage (NCBI taxonomy): Bacteria > Bacillati > Actinomycetota > Actinomycetes > Propionibacteriales > Kribbellaceae > Kribbella > Kribbella sp. NPDC048915. Next base: position 13,076 of record NZ_JBEZFT010000111.1, read on the forward strand.
TCAGCTGCGTCGACGCGTTCGACGACCACCTCCGGATCGGCTTCGCCGCCGACCACGACCAGCTCGTCACCGGCGTCCGGATCCTCGCCGAGGCCTGGCGGATCGTCGGCCGGCGCGCCTGACCGAGCGGGGTCCAATCCCACCCACGAGTGCCGAATTGGCACTGTCGCGGGTTCGGTCGTGCTCCCAGGATGTACTGCAGTCGCCCGAACACCTCTACGACAGGAGCACATCGTGGGCCGTGGTGGACTGACCCCTTTCGACCAAGCCGTCGTCGAGCCGCAGGAATGGGGCCGGCTCGAGTGGATGGTGTCGGGTGCCATCGGCAACTCCGACACGATGACGGTCGGCCGCTGCACGATCGAACCCGGCCAGCAGAATCCCCCGCATCACCACCCGAACTGCGACGAGGTGCTGCACGTCATCAGCGGCACCATCGATCACCGGCTCGGTGCCGAGCAGCTGCCGATGACCGCCGGTGACACCATTTCGATCCCGGCCGGCACCGTCCACAACGCACGCAACGTCGGCACCGAGCCCGCCGTGCTGATGATCGCCTTCTCCACCCCCGACCGGAAGGTCGTCGGCGAGTAGCCGCGACCGCCCGGCCTCCACCGTCAGGAGGCACTATGAAGATCAGGCACGGGGTGAGCGGACAGAGCCGGCTGGAACGTCGCTGGGGCCTGTTGCTGGCGCTGCCCGCGATCGTCGGATTCGTCGTTTTCACGCTGCTTCCGATGGTGGCGTCGGCCGTGATCAGTCTGACCGACTGGACGATCGGTTCGGCCGCGTCGTTCGTCGGCCTCGACAACTACCGGCAGATGTTCACCCGGGACCCGCTGTTCCTCAAGTCCCTGGGCGTCACGACGTACTACACACTGGGCGCCGTACCGCTGACGCTGGTCGTCGCCTTCGCGATCGCGATGCTGCTGAACGCGAAGGTCCGTGGGCTGGGTGTCTACCGAACCGTCTACTACCTGCCGACACTGGTGCCCAGCGTCGCCAACGCGGTCTTGTGGCTGTGGATCTTCAACCCCGACTTCGGACTGCTCAACTCGACGCTGCGGCAATTGGGGATGCCGACGTCCAACTGGGTGTTCAGCGAGACCGCCGTGGTGCCGTCGCTGATCCTGATGAGTACCTGGGGTTTCGGCAACATCATGGTGATCTTCCTGGCCGGGTTGCAGGGCGTTCCCCGCCATCTCTACGAGGCGGTCGCGATCGACGGCGGCGGCCCGTGGCGGCAGTTCCTGCACGTGACGCTGCCGATGATGACACCGGTGCTGTTCTACAACCTGGTCACCAGCATCATCGGCACGTTCCAGGTGTTCAACCAGGCCTACATCATGACGCAGGGCGGACCGAACAACGCGTCCACGTTCTACGTGTACTACCTCTACACGACCGCCTTCACCAAGAGCGCGATGGGCTACGCGAGTGCGCTGGCCTGGGCGCTGTTCGTGCTCGTCATGGTGATCACCGTGCTGCTGTTCCGCTCCTCACGCCGCTGGGTCTACTACGAGATGGGAGCCGCGCGATGACCCTGACCACCACGGTGACCGCGACTCCTCGCGAGCAGCAGAAACCCCCCGCGTCAGCTCCGCACCACCACCACCGTCGGCGCCGGGCCCGGCGGGTGCTCGTGTACGCCGTCCTCATCGCCGGCGTGGTGCCGACCGTCCTGCCGTTCATCTGGCTGGTCCGCAGCGCACTGATGAACAACAACCAGATGTTCATCGCACCGCCGGAATGGATTCCGCGGCCGTTCGAATGGCGCAACTTCACCGACGCGCTGACCGCCCAGCCGTTCGCGCGGTACTTCCTGAACACGATGATCATCGAGGTCTTCACCGTCACCGGGACGCTGCTGACCTGCTCGATCGCCGCCTTCAGTTTCTCCCGGCTGCGCTGGCGCGGACGCAACGTGGTCTTCGGCATCCTGCTCAGCGGGCTGATGCTGCCGCAGGCCGTGCTACTCGTCCCGACCTTCCTGATGTGGGACGCCGCGCAGGCGATCAACACCTACTATCCGTTGATCGTGCCGGCCTGGTTCGGCGGCGCCGGCGGCGGGATCTTCAACGTGTTCCTGCTCCGCCAGTTCTTCCTGACGATCCCCTACGAACTCGACGAGGCGGCGTACATCGACGGTGCGTCACCGTGGCGGGTGTTCTGGCAGGTGATTGTGCCACTGTCCAAGCCGGCCTTGATGGTGGTCGGGATCTTCACCTTCATCCGGACCTGGAACGAGTTCCTCGATCCGCTGATCTATCTCAACGACAGCAGCAAGTTCACGCTCGCCCTCGGACTCGCCTCGTTCCAGGGCACCTACAACGCGCAGTGGGGCTACCTGATGGCGGCGGCCACCGCCACCATCCTGCCGATCATCCTGCTGTTCTTCTTCGCTCAGCGCTACCTCATCGAGGGCGTCACCCTCACCGGGGTCAAGGGCTGACTCCGCCGATCGCACCGGAAGGCCAGATGACCGTTCACAAGATCGCCTTGGTAGGGGCGGGAAACATCTCCCGCACACATCTCACGAGCTACGCACGGCACCCCGACCGGGTTCAAGTCGTCGCCGCCTGCGACCCGCTCGCGGAACGCCGGGACTGGGTCCGCGACACCTTCGGGGTCGAACGCACCTACGAGAGCGTCGGGCAGCTGATCGACGCCGGCGGCTGGGACGTCGCCGTCGTGTGTACGCCGAGCCACGTCCGCACGTCCGCCGTCCTCGAACTCGCCGCGACCGGGAAACCGATCTTCGTCGAGAAGCCGCTGTCGTTCGATCTCGCCGATGCCCGCACGATCGTCGACGCCTGCGCGGCCGGCGGGAGCCGGATCGCCGTCAACCAGAACTTCCGGGACAGCTACGCCTTTGGCCTCGGCCGCGAGCTGATCGAGCAGGGCGAGATCGGTGACGTGCTGGCGATTTCCCAGCAGGAGTTGACGTTCCGGCAGGACAAGGGCTGGCGCCTGGACCAGCAACACCACGCGCTGTCGGTGATGGGGATCCACTGGTTCGACGGGTTCCGGGTGCTGCTCGGCCGGGAGGCGACCTGGTTGTCGGCACACACCTTCTCGTCCCCCGCCGTCGACGCCGCGGGCGAGACCGACGCGAGCGTCCAGATCTTCTTCGGCGACATCCCGGTCACCTACGTGCAGAGTTTCTCCAGCCGCCTCGAACGCACCGAGACCGTCGTCATCGGCACGACGGGCACGCTGCAACTGGGGTACGCCGAAGCGCTGCTGCACCGCGACGGGGAGACCAAGACGATCCCCAACCCGCTCGTCGGCAGTGAGCGCTCGGAGGCGATGTTCCTCGGCCTCGACCGCCTGCTCACCGCGGTCGAAACCGGCACCGAGCCCGCGAACAGCGGCCGGGACAACCTGCACACGGTCGCACTGCTCGACGCCGCCTACCGGTCCGCCGACTCGGGCGCTCCCATCTCGTTCAAGGACGGTTTTCCGTGGTCATGATCGCGTTCTCCAAGCCCACTCGCGGGCCCGAGCAGCAGCGCCTGCTGTTCGACCGCTACCCCGAGTTCGGGTTCAGCGGACTGCAGTTGAAGGGCGGGCAGTACGCCGCCTACCTGGACGACCCGATCCCCGGCGCGGAGCGCTTCCGCGCCGACTGGGGATCCGATCCGGGGCACGTGTCGTCGCTGATCACGATGAATCCACTCGACGACGACGGCCGGCAGCGACTGGCCGCCCTGTGCGCGTTCGCCGGTGCGGTCGGCGCGCAGCGGGTGGTGATCTGTCACGACGTACCGCGGGAGGGCCTGGACGACAGTGACCTGGTCCGGTTCGCGGGTGAACTGTCCGATTATGCCGAGCAGGCGGCCGACCACGGCGTCGCCCTCTCGCTGCATCATCACACCGGCGAACCGGTGATGCATCGGCGCGACTTCGACGTGTTCTTCGGCGCGGTGCGGGAGAACACGCTCCGGCTCACCGTCGACACCGGGCATCTGCTCAGATCCGGGGTCACCGACGTCCCGGGCCTGCTGACGGACTTCGCCGGCGTGATCGACAACATCCATCTCAAGGACTACGCCGACGACGAGTTTCGCCTGCTGGGGCAGGGATCCGTCGACCTGGCCGCCGTCCTGGACGCCGTCACCACCCTCGGCCCCGACGTCACGCTGTGCGTCGACGAGGAAAGCCGCGCCGAGGTCCTCGAGGGCCTGCGGGTGTCGCGCGACTACCTGACCGAACACCTGTCCGCCGTCTGACCGGACAGCTCATCGCGTGCGAAGGAGACAGCGATGACCACCGATCCACGTTTCCAGTCACCCGCTCAGTCACCCTCTCAGCCACCCGCTCAGTCACCCAGTCTGTCGCGGCGGTCGCTGCTCGGCGCCGGCGCACTCGCGGCCGGCCTCGGCCTGTTCGGTTGCGGCGGGCAATCGACCACGAAGAGCGGCGGGTCGGCCAACCTGCAGTTCATGTACTGGGGCTCGGCCAACGAGAAGGCCGCGATCGAGCAGATGATCAAGCAGTTCCAGTCCTCGCACTCAGGGGTCAAGGTGCAGCCGGTGCACGTGCCGGGCGACTACGAGACCAAGGTCAACACACTCGTTGCCAGCGGCAACCTGCCCGATGTCGCCTACATGACCGCGCCGACCGCGTACCGGCTGGCCGAGCAGGGCAAGATCGCGAACATCTACCCCTACATCGAGAAGTTCGCGCAGCTGTCCGGCCGCAAGCCGCAGAACTTCTTCTGGTACGGGGACAAGTTGGTCGCCGGTACGCCGGCGGCCAGCGAGATCACGCTGCTCTGGTACAACAAGGCCCTGTTCACGGACCCGGCCACGATCCCGCCGGCGTCCGCGGACAAGGCGTGGTCCTGGGACCGCCTGGTCGAGGTCGCCACCTCACTCACCCTCGACCAGGACGGCCGGAAGCCGGGCGAGCCGGGGTTCAAGGCCGATCGGATCCGCCAGTTCGGGATCTCGGCGCCGCTGACCACGCAGTGGACCTGGTACCCGTTGATCCGCAGCAACGGCGGCGACGTCACCGACGAGACCGGCACGAAGTACACCCTGAACAGCCCCGAGTGCGTCGAGGTGTTCCAGAACCTGCAGGACCTGATCTACAAGCACCGCGTCGCGCCCAGTCCGGCGCAGCTCGGCGGCGGCGCGGACGGCTCCAACGCGCCGACCACGACGGTGCAGCTGCAGACGAAACGGGTCGCGATGGCGATCGACGGTCAATGGACCTTGCTGGACATGGGCGAGAGCGATCTCGAGTACGGCGTCGGCGTACTGCCGTCGTACCAGGAACCGATCACCCAGGAGGCCGGGAGCTGCCGGGTCATGTCGGCCGGCACCAAGTTCACCGACGAGGCCATCGAGCTCTACGCGTACAGCGTCGACGGCGCGAACAGCGACCTGTTCAAGAAGGGGCTGTGGATGCCCGTCGAGACGAAGTACTACTCCGACAACGCGGCGATCGATTCCTGGACCAAGAACGACGTCCACCCGCCGGAGTACCGGACGGCGGCCGTCGACTACCGGCTGAACAACTCGGTCCGCGACTTCACCCAGGTGCTGAAGAACGTCCCCGCGATCCAGGAAGTACTGACCCCGGCCATCGAGCAGATCGCCACCGGCAAGACGCCGGCCAAGACGGTCCTCGACAGCCTCCAGGCCAAGATCGAACCGCTGCTGCAGGGCAGGTACCCGATCCCGACCTCGATCTAGGATCGGCGACCTCGACTCGTCGGGCCAGGGCATGTCACACCTGCCCCAGGTGCGCGGTCAGGCGGTCGAGGTCGGGGGTTGCTGGGTGGCGAGGGAGTAGGTCATGGCGGCCAGGCCGGTGGCGACTCCGGTGCCGCGGGCGTTGGGCAGGGGGCGGTCGAAGGCGGCCGACGGCAGGTCGTCGGTGCGGTGGTCGTAGGCCGCCTGGGCGTTGGCGCCGAGCCAGTCGACGTACTGCCGCTGCCCGCCGAGCGTGATGAACTTGGACAGCCCGCGGAGGAAGATGCCCTTGAAGACGATCTCGTAGCTCTCGACCGGGTCCGGGCGATACAGCCCGCGCCCGTTCACATCGTCCTCGAAGACGACCAGCTTCGATCGGCCGGTGGTGAAGTGGTCGCGGGCGAAGTCCGCGACCCGGACGCCGTCGTCCAGGTACGAACGGTCCTTGGTCAGGTTGTACAGGTCAGCGGCCAACTCGAGGAAGACGCCTGCGTTGTACGTGTAGAGGTTGTCGTCCCACTCCCGCCCGGAGAACGAGTTCGCGAAGCTGCCGTCCGCGCGCAGGAAGCTCTGCTTCAGCCAGGTGTAGGTGTCGGTCGCGATCTGTTCGTAGGTCTTGTCGGTGCCGAGCGGGTCGTTGTGCACCTTCTCGGTCGGGTAGTAGCGGGCGAGCTCCGCGGCCGCGATCGCGAACCCGTTCGACGGCACGTCCTTCTGGTCCTTCGTGCCGCGTTCGCGCCAGAAGCCGCCGCCGTACTCGTCGTCGTAGTAGCCGCGGTAGAAGAAGTCCGTGTGCCACTTGGCCTGGTCCAGCAGGTGCGCGTCACCGGTCGCCTCGTACGCCGCGAGCGCGAACTGGATCGCCCACGAGTAGTCGTCGTTCCAGTCCGTGTCATTCGCGATCCAGCACCTCGGGTTGCCGAACCGGTCGACCGCGTGGGTGTCCTCGTAGCGGTAGTACGTCGGTCCGATCAGGTCCCTCCACTGCCCGGTCAGCCGGGACGCGTCGACCAGCGTCTGCCGGACGAACGCCGCCTCCCAGAAGTGCAGCGGTGCGGGATTGTCCAAGTCGGTGCGGAAGTCGCCGTTGTCGATCCCGTACGTCGTCAGGAACGCGTTCATGGTGCGCTCGAGATCCGGCCGGCTGAAGGTGAAGGAGGGTTGTGGCGGCATTTGCTCAGGTTTAGACCACAGCTGACGGCGTGGTCAAACGCGCGGCGACCGCCGTGAGACCACCGCGTCCTGGTGGTCCGCGTTCGCGCCGAGGCGGTCGGCCAGGGCGCGGATCAGGTCGCGCAGCGCGTCCGGCTGTTCGACGACGAACGGGCAGTCGAGTGCGGCGAGCAGTGGCGGGATCCAGTCGAGCTCCTCCGCCTGGATGCGCGCGCGTACCCACGCTTCGTCGAGCTCCTCCAGTACGGCGACCGACGGCGGAAACACCGCATGGATCTCGTCCGGCGTCGCCGCGAGCCGCACCGACACCTGACGCTGATGAGGCGCGGCGGCGATCCCGGCGAGCACCCGCTGTGCCGGGTCGTACTCGTCCGGTACGTCGAACGTCCCCGACCGCGGCTCCGCTCGGGCGATCCGGTCGACGCGAAACGTCCGCACCTTGCCGCTGGCATTGTCGAAACCGTTCACGTACCAACGCCCGGAGTGCGCCACGACGCCGTACGGATGCAGCTCGCGAACACTGGACCCACCGTGGCCGGCAACGTACGCGACCTCGACCGGACGCCGATCGCGCGCCGCCTCAGCGACCGTGAGCAGTACGTCAGCCGATGCCGTGAGCCCTGATCGCGCGGGCGCGGTGAAGGTGGCGATCTCCAGCAGCCCCTCCAGCCGTTGACCGAGCTTCGACGGCAGTACTCGACGGACCTTCGCGACCGCACTCTCGACAGCGGCACCGGACGCACTGATCAGCCCGGCGCGGCGGCTCGCGACCAAGCCGAGCAGGACCGCGAGCGCCTCGTCGTCGTTGAGCATCAGCGGCGGCATCCGGTACCCCGGCTCCAGGCGGTAGCCGCCGTACCGCCCGCGGACCGAACGCACCGGGATGTCCAGGTCGAGCAGGTGGTCGACGTACCGCCGGACCGTGCGCTCGTTGACGTCGAGCCGCGAGGCCAGGTCCGCAACCGTCCACGTTCCGCCGCGCTGCAGGATCTCCAGCAGTGCCAGCACGCGCGCGGTGGGACGGGTCACAGAATTCTCCCTCGAATACCGGGCGGATTGTGTCCAGTATCGCCTCTAGCGTAGCCGTATCGACCTCACCAGAAGGGATCCTTCCGTGCGACTCGCATCCATCCGCCTCATCACCGACAACGTCGACCGCCTCGTCACGTTCTACGAGCAGGTGACCGGCCTCCGGGCACGCCGCCTGACCGAACAGTTCGCCGAACTCGTCACCCCGTCGGGCACGCTGGCCATCGGCAGCACCGACACCATGGCACTCTTCACCGCCGGCGCCGCCGTCCCCGCGTCGAACCGCACCGCGATCGTCGAGTTCCAGGTCGACGACGTCGACGCCGAGTACGACCGGGTCGCCGGCTACTCCCCCGAGATCGTCCAGAAGCCGACGACGATGCCCTGGGGCAACCGCTCCCTGCTGTTCCGCGACCCCGACGGCAACCTGATCAACTTCTTCACCCCACTCACCGACGAAGCCCGCGCCCGCCTCACCCGCTGACACGGCTGTCACGGGGGTCACGGGGGTCACGGGGGTCACGGGGGGGTCACGGGGGGGTCACGGGGGTCACGGGGGGTCACGGGGGGTGACGGGGGGTCGACGACCCGGTCTGCTGCCCGTCGGGCCGGCGGGTCGAGGTCTACCGTTGGAACGGCCGGCAGATGATCAAGGTGAGCTCGACGGA
>NZ_JBEZFT010000112.1:0-21233 GCF_040649595.1 Kribbella sp. NPDC048915
GTTCGACAGCCCGACGATCGACGGCGACACCGCCTCGACGCCGGTGAGCCGATAGTTGGTGATGCCGATGTAGATCGTCCAGACGGCCGGGAAGACCAGGAACGCGCCGATCAGCAGCAGCGCGGGCGCCACGAAGCCGAGCGCCCGGCCGACGCCGAGGCCCGCGACATCGCGCGCGGGTCCTCGGCGGCCGGCCGATCCACGTCCCGGTGCCGGTTCGGCGGGTACGGGTGGTGCGGAGGCAGCCGTCATCAGTTGCTGGAGACCTTGTCCTTGCCCCCGGCCGCCGTTTCGACCGCCTTCTGGTACGCCGCCGCGGCGTCGTCGACGCTCTTACCGCCGACCACGTCCGCGGTCGCCTGCTGCAGTGCCGCCGAGACCTTCGGGTACTCCGCCTGGCCCGGACGGTACTGCGTCAGCGGCAGCACCTTCTCGGCAACGAAGCTCAGCATCGGGTCGCTCTTCAGCACCTCGGCGTTGACGTCGGTGCGCTGGGTGATCTTGGCTGCACCGTCCAGCGATGCCTTCACCATCTCGGCGGAGTTCATGAACTGCAGGAACTCCCAGGCCTGCTGCGGGAACTTGGTGTTCGGGTTGATCACGGTCGCACCGCCGCCGGACATCGAGACGAAGTCCTGGCCCTTCACGCCCTTGCCCGGCTCACGCGCCGGGATCATCGCCCAGCCCACCGCGGTGTCCCGGTCGGCCATCTTCGCGACGCCTTCCTTGGGCTCCACGACGCTGCGCCAGAAGTAGTCGCTCTCGAGCAGGATGCCGATCTTGTTGGCGGAGAACTCGGCGAACGACTTGTCCCGGCCCTTCGCCTCCCGCTGCAGCACCGGGTCACCGAGGCCGGTCGAGTAGATCTGGTGGTAGAAGTCCAGCACCTCGCGCAACTGCGGGGTGTTGCCCAGCCACTTGCCGTCGGAGTTCACGGTCGCGCCGGTGCCGACCAGCAGCGGCAGCACGCCCTGCATCGTGGTCGCTTCGCCCATCGCGGTGCCCGCGTTGATCTGGATCGGCGTCACGCCGGGGAGCTTCTTCAGCGCCTGGCCGGCGGAGATGACGTCGGCCCAGGACTTCGGCTGCCAGTCGGCGGGCAGTCCGGCCTGCTGGAACAGCTTCTTGTTGAAGTACAGCACGCGGCCGTCGGTTCCGCCCGGGACGCCGTACCGCTTGCCGTTGTAGCTGCCGAGCGCCTGGACGGACTCAGGGATCTGCTGCCAGCCGTCCCAGCCGTCGACCTTGGCGGCGTCGCCGACGGTGTCGGTGAGCGGCTTGATGTAGTTGGCCTGGGCGAACTCGCCGACCCAGATGCCGTCGATCTGGAACAGGTCCGGGCCGGCCTTGTTCGACAGGTCGAGCGACAGCTTCTGCTTGTAGACCTCGTCGTCGGAGCCGTCGCCCTGGAACTTGACCGTGACGTCGACGCCCTTGCCCTTCTGCTCGGCGACGAACTTCGGGATCAGCACGTCGGAGATGAAGGTCGCGCCGGCGCTGCTCTTGCCGCCCTTGACCGAGTTCGAGCCGAAGGTCAGCTCGACCTTCTTGGCGTCGGCGTTCCGGTTCGCGTCCTGGTCGCCGGTGCCCGAATCGGACGAGCCGAGGCATCCGGTGAGCAGGGCGAGGGCCGCGGCGCCGAGTACGCCGGCGGTGGTCAACCGCGAGAGTGATCGCATCTGGGCTCCTTGCAAAAGTGGTCCGGCGACAGTGCCGGTCAAACAGTGACACTGTCGGGCGACTATGTGAAGACTTTTACCAGACCTGATGGCGAACGTTGTCAGGTGCTGGCAGCAACCAACTGTGCGGCTTGTCAAGTCCGGATCCGCCGGGACGAGTTGCAGAAGAGTTAAAGGATGCTCAAGGTTCCGTGGCAACAGGTGATTGACTAGATACAGAACGTGATGACGCGAGCTACTGTCTTGCCGTTCGGTTCACGCGGATCGGAGGTGAGAAACGTGAGTCTGCTCCACGGCGTCGTGTGCCTTGTCCACGACCTGCTGGGTCACTGCTATTGCTGGTGGTGAGCCCCGCGCGGCTGACCTTCCGGTTCCCGCGGTGACGACGCCGGGCTCCCGCTGACGCGCAAGCAGCGGGGAACCCGGATCCTCATCCCCGAGCATCGCGTGACCTTGTGAAGGCGCCGGACGACGACAAGGAGAGAAACGGCCGGCCCCGACAGTTCGTCGGGGCCGGCCGTCTTCTCGTTGGTCAGCTGGTACGGCGTCCTTCCTAGCTCTGGGCCAGTTGCATCATCTGTTTCGGGAGCTCGGTCATCTGCGCCGGGATCGGCACCTGTGGCCTGAGCAGCGTCAGCAGGCTGGCCGCCGCGCCGGCGATCGGCAGGGGCAGCGCCAGCCCCAGTGACGCGAGCAGCGCGTTCACGAGTGCGAGCACCGCGCCCAGGATGTCCAGGCTTGGCACCGGGAGTCCGCTCCACGCCTGGATCGGCGTACCCGTGGCGCTCATCGCTCCGGTCGGTTGTGCCTGCTTGGCCTTCCCCTTGCCCAGCAGGGATGTCAGGGCGAGCCCACTGGCGGCGTTCACGAACGTGCCGGTGTCCTCGTCGTAGCTCCACTTCTGCCCGGCGCCGTCACGGCACGGCAGGACGAGCAGTGGTGCGGACGCCGGAACCTTGGCCAGGTCCGCACCGCTGTCCAGGCAGGCGCCGGTGGTGGCAAGGGCGCCACCGACGCTCTTGCTCATCGCAACCTGCAGCTGGCCGGACTCGGTGTAGATCCACTCCTGGGTCTTGCCTTCCTTGCCCGGCGCGCACGCCATCATGACCGCCATCGGGACCTTGTCGGCCGTGACGAACGTGAGGCAGTAGCGCGTGTCGGACCGGGTGGCGATCTGTTGGGCCACGCCGACCGAGACGCCTGGCTTCGAATCACTGGGTGCCGGATTCGCGGCCTGTGCCGGGATGGCGGTGGCGATTCCCACGCTGAGCGCGAGGACCACGACGCCGGTGCGGCTGAACAGCTTTCGGATGATCAAGACAACCTCCAGAGGTCGTGCCATCTCGTGGCGTCAGGTCGTCGGGACCCCGTGGCGTGAGCCGGTCCGCCGGCAGTGACTCAGCGCGACGTTGACGCCACAACAAGTAAGGCACAGGTGTGACCGCGGAGGTTACGAAGATTTCCCGAAAGTTGATGCCAATGGCAACTAACTGCCAGCGTGGCATGGTTGCGCAAGGCATCTACATGAGGCTGCGGTCTCGCCGTTCTGGTGCTGTGAGGCAACCGAGATCCTACGGCAATCAGCCGTGATCGGGCGAGACCTGTGCGGCAGAAGATGCTCGAGGCAACAGAGTTTTCAATGCGGCTGCTTGCTGTCCCTGGGGTCCGGTGCGAGCTCCTGCTCGGTTGCCAAGCGGTCGTCCGCGGGGACGTCCGGCGCGCTCTCGAGGCTGGGCCGCCTCTCCGCGGAAGAGTCACCCTCCGTGATCTCGCCACCGACCGTGTCACCGGACGTAGCCGCGCCGCCGGACGCCGCCCGGGCGCGGAGCTCCCGCATCTCTTTCCGCCGGCGCCAGCCGCGGCCGAGGCCCTTCTTCATCAGCCACAGCCCGGCGATCAACGCCGCTCCGGCCAGTGCGCCGAGGAAGAACACCGTCGCCACCGAGACGCCGAAGTCGACACCGAACACCTCCATCGTGGTGGAGGAGCCGGAGGACACCGAGACACCGAGGCCGAACAGCACGGCCAGAACAATCAGAACCACTCCGAGGACGACCATGACACGCTGCCTCTCTGTCCGGAACGTTGCCGGACCTTCAGGCCTCACTACTCAATAATGCGGTGAGCAACGCCACCGCGCCGCTCTTGTCGAGTGGGTTGTTCTGGTTCCCACACTTGGGCGACTGTACGCACGACGGGCATCCATCGGTGCATTCACAGTGTGCAATCGCCTCCCGTGTCGCGGTCAACCACTCGCGCGCAGCGGCGTACCCGTGTTCGGCGAAGCCCGCTCCGCCCGGGTGACCGTCGTACACGAAGACGGTGAGTCGGCCGGTGTCGGCATGCCGGGCGGTGGAGACGCCGCCGATGTCCCACCGGTCGCAGGTGGCGAACAGCGGGAGCAGGCCGATCGACGCGTGCTCGGCGGCGTGTGCAGCGCCCGGTACATCGTCCAGTCCGAGTGCCTCGACACCCGCGTCGGGCATCGTCCACCACACTGCTTTGGTCCGCAGGGTGCGCGCCGGCAGGTCGAGCGGCTGCTCGTCGAGTACGTCGCCGGTCGCGATCAGCTTGCGCTGGTACGAGACCACCTGGCTCGTCACCTGCACCCAGCCGCGCGACAACTCCGCCGTACCCCAGGTGCACGTCTCCTCGGCGGCAAGGATGCTGATCTCGGTCACGTCTCGGGCGAACGTCGTGTAGTCGGGTGATGCCTGCTCGACGACGGCGGCGTGCTCCTCAAGGTCCAGCGAGCGCACCAGGTACGACTCGCCCGCGTGCACGTACACGGCGCCCTCGTGCACCGATGCGTGCGCCGAACCGCCGTCGACCGTCCCGAGCAGCCGACCGGTCCGGTGCTCGACGATCTGCACCGTCTTGCCGCCGGCCGAACGGATGTCGATGGCGTCGACAGCACGCTCGCGCCGCGTCCAGAACCACCCATGCGGACGCTCGCGCAACGCACCCTGCCGGACGAGTTGCGCGATCACCTGCTCGGTCGAAGCGCCGAAGATCTCGAAGTCCGCGGGTGTCAGCGGCAGCTCCTGCGCCGCTGCGCACAGCTGCGGCCCGAGGACGTACGGGTTCTCCGGGTTGAACACGGTCGCCTCGACCGGGCGGCCGAAGATCGCGTGCGGATGGCGGACCAGGTACGTGTCCAGCGGGTCGTCGCGCGCGATCAGTACCGCGACCGCGTCACCGCCGGCCCGCCCTGCCCGACCGGCCTGCTGCCACAGTGACGCGCGGGTGCCGGGCCAGCCCGACAGCAGTACGGCGTCGAGCCCAGCGATGTCGATGCCCAGCTCCAGCGCGTTCGTCGCCGCGACGCCGGTCAGGTCACCGCTCTGCAGCATTCCCTCGAGTCGCCGGCGCTCCTCCGGCAGGTAGCCCGCCCGGTACGCGGACACCTGGTCCATGAGTGACGGATCGACCTCCGCCAGGTTCTCCCGGGCTGTCATCGCCACGGTCTCGGCGCCGCGCCGCGAGCGGACGAAGGCGACCGTACGGACGCCTGAGACGACCAGATCGGTCAGCAGGTCCGCTGCCTCGGCTGTGGCGGACCGTCGTACCGGGGCGCCGTTCTCGCCGTGCAGAGCTGTCAGCGGCGGCTCCCACAGCCCAAATGCGATGCCGCCGCGCGGAGAGCCGTCGTCGACCACCTCCACCATCGGCAGCCCGGTCAAACGCTGACCGGACAGCGCGGGCTCAGCCACGGTCGCCGAGGCGCAAACGAAGACCGGATTGGCGCCGTACTGCGCGCACACCCGACGCAGTCGCCGTAGTACGCCGGCCACATGCGCACCGAAGACCCCGCGGTAGTGGTGGCACTCGTCGACGACGACGTACTGCAGGCAGCCGAGGAAGCGCGCCCAGCGCTGGTGGTTCGGCAGCACCGACCGGTGCAGCATGTCGGGGTTGCTCAGCACGTAGGTCGCGTGATCGCGCGCCCAGTCGCGCTCTGTCCGCTCCGAGTCGCCGTCCAGCGCCGTCGGCCGCAGCCCAGGCACCGTGTACGACGAGACCGCCCGGAGCTGATCGTGCGCGAGCGCCTTCGTCGGGGACAGGTACAGCACCGAGGCGGTCCGCCGATGCGGCGACGCGGCCTGCGCGATGCTCAGCGTCGCGAAAGCGGGCAGCAGGTACCCGAGCGACTTGCCAGAGGCCGTCCCGGTCGCGACCACGACATGCTTGCCCGCGTACGCCGCCTCGGCCGTGGCGACCTGATGCGTCCACGGCGCTGTGATGCCGGCGTCCCGCAGCTGGTCGAGCACGTCGGGCGGAACCCAGCGCGGCCAGTCGCACGTCCGCCCCGGGCGCGGCGGCACCGACTCGACATGCGTCAACCGGTCGTCGCGACCGGCGGCCAGGCGCTTCAGGACCGCGGCTGCCTCACCACCTGCACGCATACCGCGACTGTAGTGGCCGGTACGACAACAACTCGCCAGTGGTGCACCAGAGTGGTAGAGCAGGGTGTAGAGCAGAGTTGTGGCCGCAGAAATGCACCTGCCGATGCACGCGCCACTTTCCGGACTGGAATCGACTTCGGTGTGCCGAGATGAAAGAGTTTTCGGCAACGGGCCCTCTCACGGTCCGTACATGGTTGAATGCAGCAGTTCACGGGAATCGGAGGCCGAAGTGGATCTGTCGCTGACCGCGCGCGCCGAGGGCGGGCGAACCGTCATCGAGGTGGCGGGGGAGATCGACGTCTACACCGCACCGAAGCTCCGCGAGAAGATCGCCGCACTCGTCGACGAGGGGAAGTACCACCTGGTCGTCGATCTGGAACGGGTGGAGTTCCTGGACTCCACCGGTCTCGGTGTTCTCGTCGGCGGGCTGAAACGGGTGCGGACCCACGACGGCTCCCTGTCCCTGGTGTGCACCCAGGAGCGGCTGCTGAAGATCTTCCGGATCACCGGCCTGACCAAGGTCTTCGACATCCACCCCGACGTCGAATCGGCGATCTGACGACGCCTCGCGCGGCCGGCACGGAAGGCAACGACCAAGCGAAAAGGTGCCCGCGGAACTACGGCCGGTGACGATTTCGTCCGGGATCGGGCGGGGGACTTGCCGGGCCGCCCCGGTATGGCGTAGACCACCCTGTCGTCAGGTCTGGTCAGCGACCCGTTAGAGTAACCCACCGCGCCAGACACCTGGCGCTATGTCGTATTTCCCCAACCCTTCGGTTGCGGCAGACGGGGGCCGTTGAAGCCTGTATGGGTTGCCTACAAGGAGGACGGATGTCCGCGCTGCTTGCTCCACAAGCGGTGGATCTTTCGTCGAGCAACACCACACTGGTGATCGTTGTCGGGGTGATCGCGCTTCTCGCGGTCGTCATCGCGATGGTCTTCCGGGGCCAGGTGCTTGCCGCGAATGATGGCACCGAGAACATGAAGACGATCGCCGCGGCGGTTCAGGAAGGCGCATCGGCGTACCTGAACCGGCAGTTCCGGACACTGTCGATCTTCGCTGTGGTCGCGTTTCTGTTGCTGTTCCTGCTGCCGGCGCACACCGACGGTGGCAACGAGACCACGCTGAAGATCTTCCGGTCGGTGTTCTTCCTGGTCGGCGCGGGCTTCTCCGCGGCGATCGGCTACCTGGGCATGTGGCTCGCGACGCGCGCCAACGTCCGGGTCGCCGCGGCCGCCCGGTCGGAGGGCCGGGACCCGGCGATGCGGGTCGCGTTCCGCACCGGCGGCACCGTCGGCATGGCGACCGTGGGCCTCGGCCTGTTCGGCGCCGCGCTGGTCGTGCTGCTGTTCAAGGGTGACGCCCCGACGGTGCTCGAGGGCTTCGGCTTCGGCGCCGCGATGCTGGCGATGTTCATGCGAGTCGGCGGCGGTATCTTCACCAAGGCCGCCGACGTCGGCGCCGACCTGGTCGGCAAGGTCGAGCAGAACATCCCCGAGGACGACCCACGGAACGCCGCGACGATCGCCGACAACGTCGGTGACAACGTCGGTGACTGCGCCGGTATGGCGGCCGACCTGTTCGAGTCGTACGCCGTGATGCTGGTCGCCTCGCTGATCCTCGGCAAGGCCGCCTTCGGCGAGCAGGGCCTGATCTTCCCGCTGATCGTGCCGGCCATCGGTGCGATCACCGCCGTCATCGGCGTCTTCCTGACCCGCCCGCGGACCGGTGAGAACGGTCTGCGCACGATCAACCGCGCGTTCTACATCTCCGCGGTGGTCTCCGGCATCCTCTGTGCGGTGGCGGCCTTCGTCTACCTGCCGTCGAGTTTCGCCGACCTGAGCGGCGCGGCCGGTACGCCGATCGCCGAGACCGACGGCGACCCGCGGCTGATCGCGACCCTGTCGGTCGTCATCGGCATCGTGCTGGCGGCCGTCATCCTGGCCCTCACCGGCTACTTCACCGGGACCGAGGACAAGCCGGTCAAGGACGTCGGCAAGTCGTCGCTGACCGGTGCCGCGACCGTGATCCTGTCCGGTATCTCGGTCGGCTTCGAGTCCGCCGTCTACACCGCCGTGGTGATCGCGGCGGCCGTGTACGGCGCCTTCCTGGTCGGCGGCTCCGGTGTGGTCGCGCTGTTTGCGATCGCGCTGGCCGGTTGTGGTCTGCTCACCACCGTCGGCGTCATCGTCGCGATGGACACCTTCGGCCCGGTCTCCGACAACGCGCAGGGCATCGCCGAGATGTCCGGTGACGTGGACGGCGAAGCGGCCCAGATCCTCACCGAGCTGGACGCCGTCGGCAACACCACCAAGGCGATCACCAAGGGCATCGCGATCGCGACCGCGGTACTGGCCGCGACCGCGCTGTTCGGCTCCTACACCGACGCGATCCGGTCCTCGCTGGCCGACAACTACGCCAAGTTCGAGGCCGACGCCCTGGTGTTCAACCCGGGCACGCTGGTCGGTCTGATCCTCGGTGCCGCGGTCGTGTTCATGTTCTCGGGTCTGGCCATCAACGCCGTCGGCCGCGCCGCCGGTGCGGTCGTCTACGAGGTGCGTCGGCAGTTCCGCGACATCGCCGGGATCATGGAGGGCACCGCCCGTCCGGAGTACGGCAAGGTGGTGGACATCTGCACCCGCGACTCGCTGCGGGAGCTGGCCACCCCGGGTCTGCTCGCGATCACCGCGCCGATCGCGGTCGGCTTCGGTCTCGGCGCCGCGGCGCTGGCCGGCTACCTGGCCGGTGCGATCGGCGCCGGCACGCTGATGGCGGTCTTCCTGGCCAACTCCGGTGGTGCCTGGGACAACGCCAAGAAGCTGGTCGAGGACGGCAACCACGGTGGCAAGGGCTCGCCCGCGCACGAGGCCACCGTCATCGGTGACACCGTCGGTGACCCGTTCAAGGACACCGCCGGTCCGGCCATCAACCCGCTGATCAAGGTGATGAACCTGGTCTCGGTGCTGATCGCCCCGGCCGTGGTCGGGATGTCGGCGATCGGCGACGACACCAACACCCCGCTGCGGATCATCATCGCGGTGGTGGCCGTGCTGATCCTGGCCGCCGCCGTGGTCGTCTCCAAGCGCCGTGAGTCGGTGATCGCCGACACCCCGGCCGAGGTGAACGCCGCCGCCTGATTCGCGGTACCTTGCGCAACGGCCCGCCGGTCTTCCGGCGGGCCGTTGCCATGTCCACGGGTAGCCGCTGTTCCGAACACTGGGCCACGCGCCGTCCCGCTGGACCCCGGACGGGCGGCTCTTCTACTGTCGTGGTGTGAGACGTGCCCGGGTGCTCGCCCTGCTGCTCCTGGTTGTGGCCGGCGCATTCGGCGCCCTGCAACCGGCGAACGCGGCCGCCCCGCCACCCGACCTCGCCTACTTGAACGCGGCCCACCAGTACAACCTCACGATCAGCGAGGCCGCGCGGGGCGCGACCACCAGGGGCAAGACCGCCTGCGTCCGCCAGGTCGCCGCGGCACTCGTCCGTGACCACGACAAGCTCTCCGCGCAGGAGGCCGATGTGGCCACGCGGCTCAACCTCAAGCTGCCGAGCACGCCGTCGGAGGCGCAGCGCAAGCAGCTCGACGCGCTCGCGGCCAAGTCCGGAACGGCGTACGACGCCTCCTGGCTGGCCTTGCAGCGTCAGCTCCACCAGCAGTACCTGGCGCTGGTCTCCGGGGAGCTGCCGATCAGCGCGTCGCCGGCGGTCGAGTCGCTCGCGAGCGGCGCGAAGCCGGTTCTCGAGATGCATCAGCGCGCCGTGTCGGGTACCACGTGCAAGCCGGAGCCCGCCAAGCCTCCGGTCGTACCGACCGGTGAGGGCGGCCAGCAAGCAGCCGAGGAGCAGACCCGCGCCCGGGTCGCACTCGGCCTGATCGCTCTCGGGGCGCTGCTCCTCCTGGTCGGCAAGTCGATCCCGGTCCGGCGCCGGCTGCTCGGCATCGGCTCGCTCGCGGTCGGTCTGGTCATCCTGTTCGGTGGTCAGCCCGACAACGCGGGCAAGGTCCCCGAAGCCGGGTCGGGTGCCGCTCGCGAGGCCGCCGTACCGCCGGTGAAGGTGAAGATGCCCGGTGTTCTGGAGGCGTCGGTGCGGGCGGTCGGGACCGCGGGCGACGGTCAGCTGCAGGTCCCGAAGTCGGCCGCCGACGTCGGATGGTGGGCCGCGGGCGCGGCGCCGGGTG
Organism: Kribbella sp. NPDC048915; assembly: GCF_040649595.1. NCBI lineage: Bacteria > Bacillati > Actinomycetota > Actinomycetes > Propionibacteriales > Kribbellaceae > Kribbella > Kribbella sp. NPDC048915. Next base: position 10,267 of record NZ_JBEZFT010000112.1, read on the forward strand.
CCAAGGGCGGCACGGTACTGCTCGCGGGACATGTGGACACCACCCGTGGCCGTGGGGTGTTCGCGCCGCTGGCCGACGTACCGGTCGGTACCAGGGTCGGCGTGACCAGTGGGGACGGCGAGGAACACTGGTACCGCATCGTGGCGCGCCGTACGTACCATCAGGCCGCGCTGCCCGCCGACCTCTTCCACGGCGCCGCGAAGCCGCGGCTCGCGCTGGTGACCTGCACCGGGTCGTACGACCACAAGACCCACCGCTACAGCGAGAACCTGGTGCTGTACGGCGTCCCGCTCGACTGAGATTGCGGTAGTCACTGCCAACTTCGATCGACCGAAGTACGCCCGCCGTCGACTTTCGGCTGATGTGCGCCCCTACCCCGATGGGGGATCGTCGGGGTTGTGGTCAGGGGATCAACCGATAGCAGCCGCCACGCGGCGGCGGCAGAATCAACCCACGGGTGGACACACCGGATCCGCCCGGGGTCCGATGCCCCGCACCCCGCGGGCATCGATACTGATCTCATTACCACCCATCCGCCCGACTGGGGACGAATTCACGCCATCTGACGAGGAGCACGGCGATGATCGAGGCACAAGGCCTCACCAAGCGATACGGCACGACAGTTGCCGTTGACAACCTGTCTTTCGAGGTGAAACCGGGCAAGGTGACCGGCTTCCTCGGCCCGAACGGCGCCGGCAAGTCCACCACCATGCGGATGATCCTCGGTCTCGACACCCCGACGTCCGGCCAGGTCACGATCGACGGACAGCGGTACCGCGACCTGCACCGCCCGCTGACCAAGGTCGGCGCGCTGCTGGACGCCAAGTGGGTCCACCCGAACCGTTCCGCGCGCGCCCATCTGCAGTGGATGGCCGCGTCCAACAAGTTGCCGAAGTCATCGGTCGACAAGGCGCTCGAGATGGTCGGACTGAGCTCTGTCGCGAACAAGCGGGCCGGCGCCTACTCACTCGGTATGTCGCAGCGGCTCGGGATCGCCGGTGCGCTGCTCGGCGACCCGGAGGTGCTGCTGTTCGACGAGCCGGTCAACGGCCTCGACCCCGAGGGCATCGTCTGGATCCGGACCTTCATGCACCGGCTCGCCGACGAAGGCCGCACGGTGCTGGTCTCCAGCCACCTGCTGTCCGAGATGGCGCTGACCGCCGAGGAACTGATCGTCATCGGCCGCGGCAAGCTGATCGCGCAGAGCAGCACGCAGGAGTTCGTCGACCGCGCGAGCGGTACGACGGTCAAGGTGCGGACGCCGCAGCTCGACCAGTTCGCCGCCGTACTCAACGAGCAGCAGCTGCAGACTCGCGTCGAGGACGTCGAGGACCAGGGCAAGGTGCTGTTCGTCGAAGGTGACCTGACCACCGACCAGATCGGTGAGGCGGCCGCCGCACACGGCATCGTGCTGCACGAGCTGACGCTGCAGCGCGGCTCGCTGGAGCAGGCGTTCATGCAGATGACCGGAGACTCGGTCGAGTACCACGCGCACGACGAGATCGCCGGAGTGACCTCGCTCGACGCACCTGGGGCCGCCGAGGTGGCCGCGGGCCCGAAGGAGGACAACTGACATGTCGGTGATCACTGTCGAGCGCATCAAGCTCTTCTCCACCCGCTCGCCGTGGTGGTGCATGGTGATCGCGGCGGTCCTGACCGTCGGGTTCGCCGCGCTGACGACCGGCTTCCTGAAGGGCGCCGACGAGCAGCAGGCGACGATCTTCATCACTCAGCCGGGCGCGCAGCTCAGCCAGATGGTGATGATGGTGATGGCCGCGCTGGCCGTCACCACCGAGTACCGGTTCGGCACCATCCGGACCAGCTTCCAGGCCGTTCCGCAGCGGGCCGCGCTGCTGCTCGGCAAGACCGCGGTGGTCGCGTTCCTGTCCGGCATCGTCGGCCTGGTCGCGTCCTTCGGCGCCTGGGGCGTCGGCAGCCTGTTCGCGAGCAACGCGGACCTGGCGATCGACACCGGTGCCGAGTGGCGGCTGCTGGCCGGCCAGGGCCTGGTGTTCGCGATCTCCGCGGTGTTCGCGGTGGCGGTCGGGATCCTGATCCGGCAGAGCGCCGGCGCGATCGCGATCCTGATCCTCTGGCCGCTGCTGGTCGAGAACCTGGTGATGCTGATCCCCAAGGTCGGCGACGACCTGAACCGGTGGGCGCCGTTCGTGAACGGCAGCTCGTTCCTGAACCAGGGCCAGGATCCCGGCATCGCGGGTCCGGAGGCGGCCGGGACGAACTTCGCCCTGAGCCCGTGGTGGGCACTGGCCTACTTCGCGGCCTGGGGTGTGGGGCTGCTGGTCATCGCCCTGGTGTCGGCGAGCAAGCGCGACGCCTGAGCAGTTTCCGAGTCCACCCCGGTCCAGAGGTTGAGGGGCCGTCTTGACCGGGGCAGGGGCCCGGCCGGGCTGAGGGGTCCCGGCCGCGACGGCCCGTGGTACATCCGGTGTCCGGATGGACCGCGGGCCGTTTCCCGTTCTCCGCGGGCGGCTGCCTCGGTGCAGGGGTGGCCGATCGTCCGGCAACCGTCTACCGTGCCGCGCATGACCGACTGGGCGCAGGTGCGCGACACGGATTTCGCGGTCCCCGAAGGACGGCCGCTGGGCGAGTTGGTGGCGGAGCTGTCCGGGATGCTGCGCTCGCCGGATCCGGTCGTCCGCGACCGGCACGCCTACTCCGTGCTCGCCACCTGGATCCGGCGCGGGCTGCTGTCCGCGGACGAACTCCGCGCCCTCGGCGACGCGATGTTGCGCCGGTTCGACGACCCGGAGATCCAGGCGCGGACCTTCGCGCCGCTGATCCTCGACGCGATCGTGACGGTCGGCGTGTTCGAGCCGGCCTGGGTGCCGCCGTTCGAGCGCTGGTACGTCGCTGAGGACGACCTGCGCGGGTACGACGAGAAGCTCGGCTGGCTGCACGCGGTGGCCCACGGCGCTGACCTGCTCGGAACGCTCGGGCTGCACGCCGCGGTCGAGCCGGTGCAGATGCTCCGCCTCGGGATCGGGCGGTTGCTGACGCCCACGCCGTACGTGCTGCGGGACATGGAGGACGACCGGCTCGGGTACGCACTGGCGGCGACGCTGACCCGCGCGGACCTGACCGACGCCGACGCGACCGAGTGGCTGGACCCGGCGATCCGGCAGTTCGCGAACCCGCCGGCCGAGGGCATCACACCCGAGGTCACGAACACGATCCGTACGCTGCGAGTGCTGTACGTGCTGGCAGATCACGGACTGCGGGTCGCGAGTGCGACCAACCTCACATCGATCCCGCAGCGCGAGCTGGTCAAGGCCAAGCTTACGGACGTGTTCCGGCTGGTCACGCCGTACTACCTCTAGCGCGCCACGCCGTACTCCCGCCGCGGCGCGCAGACAAGCTGCCACCGGGCGATCGCGCATCCGACTTTCGTCGGCTCTTGCCCTGAAATCTCCCCGAGAGACGGCATGTCACGTTCCGGGGCGCACTACAGGTGGATTCCGGTGGCAACAGCACCCCTGTGCATGACAATGTCTGGTGCTGGCATGCCGTGGCCCCCTCCCATGGTGGTGCCAACGCCACTACCGAAGTAGTGCCAACACCATCAGATCTGGTCCTCCGGCGAGATTAACTTTTCAGGCAGGAAGCCGTTCGGGGGCGCAGTGGAGAGAGGGCGCGGAGAAGTCATGGTTGCGACATACCTGAAGCGTTGGGTCGGCAGCCGGATCCTCAACAGGACCACTCGTAAAGGTGGTCTCGATCTGTCGAAGATGCGGATGTTCCCGAACTCGGTCTCGATGCCGCTGCGCCGGCACGGGGTGGATCCGGTACCGGAGCTGGCCGACGTCCGGGAGACCGAGCCGGTGCACAAACTGGCGCACCTGTTCGGGCTGAACATCTGGGTGGTCAGCGGGCACGCCGAAGCCAAATTCGTGCTGTCCAACGAGGACGACTACAGCCACGACATCCGGCCGCTGGTCGGCTCCGACCCGAACAACCCGGCCGAGGGGATCGGCGGGCTCGGGTTCACCGACCCGCCGGACCACACCCGGCTGCGCAAGCTGCTCACGCCGGAGTTCACCAAGCGCAAACTGTCCCGGCTGGAGCCGGCGATCGAGAAGATCGTCAACGACCAGCTGGACCAGATGGAGGCCAAGGGCCCGGTCGCCGACATCGTGTCGGACTTCGCCTTCAACGTGCCGTTCCTGCTGATCGCGGACCTGCTCGGAGTCGAGGAGCAGGACCGCGACCGGTTCCGGGCGCTCGGACCGGCCCGGTTCGACATGTCCGGCGGCGGGATCGGGCTGTTCGGATCGGCGAGCGAGTCGCGGGAGTTTCTGTTCGAGATCGTCCGCAAGCAGCGCCTGAACGCGGGCCCCGGCCTGATCGGCTCGATCATCCGCGACAAGGGCGACGAGATCGACGACGTGGAGCTCGGCGGGCTCGCGGACGGCGTCTTCCTCGGCGGGTACGAGACCTCGGCCAGCATGCTTGCGCTCGGCACGCTGGTGCTGCTGCGCGACCCGGACAACTTCGAGCGGATCCGGACCGAGCCCGGTGCGGTCGACGGGATCGTCGAAGAGCTGCTGCGGTACCTGACCGTCGTCCAGGTCGCGTTCCCGCGGTTCGCGCGGCACGATCACGAGCTGTTCGGGCAGCAGATCAAGAAGGGCGACCTGGTCGCGGTGTCGCTGTCCGGCGCGGACCGGGACAAGGGCGTCTTCGGGTCGGACGCCGAGGACTTCTACCCCCGCCGTACGGTGTCGGCCGCGCACCTGGCGTTCGGGCACGGAATGCACCGCTGCGTCGGTGCCGAACTCGCCCGGATGGAGCTCCGCGCCGCGTTCACCGCGCTCGCACACCGCTTCCCGGACCTGGCGCTCGCCGTCCCCGAGGAGCAGCTCCGCTTCCGCGACTTCTCCCTCGTGTACGGCGTCGAGTCGCTCCCCGTCCAACTCCACCCCGCCGCCTCCGAACAAGCCGCCGGCTGACAGCGTCCAGTCCGGTGTGACCACACACGCCGAATACGTCGCCGGACTTCCCCGCAAACGCCTGGCCGCCGGGGTGCTCTTCCGCACCCGGGACGCCCGCGTCCTCCTGGTCGAACCGTCGTACAAACCGAACTGGGAGATCCCCGGCGGCGTCGTCGAGGCCGACGAGTCCCCCTGGGACGCGGCTGCGCGTGAACTCCGCGAGGAACTCGGCACCGACCGCCCGGTCGGCCGCCTCCTCGTCGTCGACCACGTACAACCCTCCAACGGCCGCCCGGACGCGATGGTCTTCGTCTTCGACGGCGGGCTGCTGACCGACGCGGACGCCGCCGGGTTCGTGTTCCCGGACGGCGAGATCCTCTCGGCCGGCCTCTACACCCTCGAGCAGGCTCGGAGGCTCAGCACGGAGATGCTCGCCAGTCGGTTGCGGGCCGCCACCGAGGCAGTTCACGAGGACGCTGTCGCCCTCTGCGAGCACGGCACGCGGGTCGGTTAGATTCCGAAAATCGGTACGCGGCGTGTGGTTGGGGTGGCACTAAGTGGCCGTTGGCCGGATCGGGTCGTGACAGGAGGTGGGGTCCGTGGTCACAATGGGCGGTCCGGCCCGAGGTGCGGGTGACGGATCAGGGAAGGGCCGTCGGCGGGTATGGGCAAGGGCGAGAGGGCGGCGAGTGACGCGCTGACCGCACGGATCGCCGCTGCCATGACCGCGGCCCAGTCCGGCGGGCATGCCGCCGCGGCGGCCGAGATCGAGGCGATCCGGGCCGAGCTGGGCGGCGTACCGAGCCACCCGGCGGCGGCCGCGGAGTACGTCCGGGGGGTGGCGGCCCACCACGCCAGTGACGCGGACGAGGCGCTCCGAGCCGTCGACGCCTGCGTCGAGATCGCCCGCGCGATCGACGAGCCGGGGTGGGAAGCAAACGCTTTACCCATTCGCATCATCAACCTCGCCCGCAGCGGCCGCGGTGGTGACACCGCCAACGATCTGGTCGCCGCCGAAGCCGCGCTCAGCCGTACGACGGACCGCGGGTTGATCGCCTGGGCGCACACCGGCCTCGGCTACGCGTACGACGTACTGCGGCTGTACGAACTCTGCATCCCGCACTACGAGCTCGCGACCGGGATCGACGCCGACGCGATCGAGCTCGCCGAGTCCCCGGCGATCGACCGGCTGAACCTCGCCGAGACGTACCTGCGCTGGGCGCACGAACTCGAGCGGCTCGGCGATCCCTTGTACACAAAGGAGATCGAAGACCGGCTGGCGTCTGCCGCGTACTGGGCCCGCGAGGCCGAACGCGTCGTCGTCGACGACGAGACCCAGGAGTTCTGGCGACTCAGCGCCCGGCTCTGGCTGGCCGCGGCCGTGATCGCGGCCGACCCGGACCGGGCGGTCGCCGATCTGACCGAGATCCGCGACGAGATCAGCAAACTGGGCGAGACCGAGCGGCTCGCGCTCGCCGGTGCCTACCTGGCGCGCGCCTTCCGGGCGCAGGGCAAGCCCGAAGAGGCCAAGGCGGCCGCGGATCGGGCGGCCGCGGACCTGATTCCGTTGGCCGATCCATCGACCCATCTGCTCGTGCTGCAGACCCGTTCGGAGATCGAGGCGGACGGCGGTACGCCGGGCGCGGTGGCCGGACTGGCGTACGCGCGATCCGTCGCGCGGGGCTGGTGGAAGGAGCGGCAGCGCGCGCTCAACGCCGTACGGCACGCGCTGGCCGCCCATGATCTGTCGGCCCGGCACGACGCCGAGTGGCATGCCGCACGGCAGGATCCGCTGACCGAGGTGGGCAACCGGCGCGCGCTGGACGAGCGGCTGACCGCGGACCGGGACTCGGGGCGTGCGGTGACGCTGCTGGCCATCGACGTGGACGATCTGAAGGTCGTCAACGACACGTTCGGGCACGCCCGTGGCGACGAATTGCTGCAGGTTGTGGCAAATCTGCTGGTAGAACAGGCCCGAGCGACCGACGCCGTGATTCGATCGGGTGGCGACGAGTTCATCGTGGTGCTCGACCAGCCGGACGCCAAGGGCGGTGCCCAGCTGGCCGAGCGGATCCGGTCCGCCGTCGAGGCGATCGCCGCGACGACGGGCAAACCGTGGCTGCGGCGGCTCGGGTTGAGCATCGGGTACGCCGCGACGGCCGAAGGGATCGCTGTGGAACAGTTGATCGCCCGGGCCGACCAGCGACTGTACGCGGAGAAGCGTCGCCGGACGTGACGAAGGGCGGGGGAGGTGCGGTGCCGGAGACTTCGGGGGTGACGTCGCGGATCGCGGCGGCGATGACGCGGGCGCAGTCCGGCAGTCCGGCCGAGGCGGCGCTCGAACTGAACGCGCTGCTCGCCGAGCTCGGTCCGGAGCCCAGCCACGAGCGGGCGGCCGCGGAGTACGTGCGGGCCGTCGCCGCCCACCACGCCACCGACGCGGTCGAGGCGCTGGACGCCGTCGACGCCTGTATCCGAGTCGCGCGCGCGATCGACGAGCCGGGCTGGGAAGCGAACGCGATCGCGCTGCGGATCGTCACGCTGATCCGCACCGGCGAGGGCGGCGATTCGGTCGCCGACCTGGTCGCCGCGGAGAATGCGCTGTCGCGGACCAGGGACCTCGGGCTGGCCGGCTGGGCGCACACCGGCCTCGGTTACGCCTACGACCTGCTCCGGCTGTACGAGCTGTGCATCCCGCACTTCGAGCAGGCCGCGGACGGCGACCACGACCCGCTCGGGCTGCCCGAGGCGCCGGCGATCAACCGGTTGAACCTGGCCGAGTCCAATCTGCGCTGGGCCCACGAGCTCGAGCGGCTCGGCGACACGTCGTACGCCGGGGAGATCGCCGCCCGCCGCCGTGAGGCGCACCGCTGGGCCGCCGAGGCGGTCGAGGTGATCCTCGCCGCCGACCTGCTCGGGTACTGGCCGATGGCCGCGCGGATGTGGCTCGCGGCGAGCGATGACGGCGCGGACCCGGCCGAGGCGGCGGTGGTGCTGAAGGACTGCCGGGACCAGCTGGCCAAGCTCGGCGATCTGGAGCTCGCTTCGATCGCCGGTGCCCATCTGGCCCGGGCGTACCTCGCTTCGGGCCGTCTGACGGAGGCCATGGACGCTGCGGACCGCGCCGCGAGCGACCTGCCGCTGACGTCCGATCCGCCGGTCGAGGCGCTGATCCGGCACACGGCGGTTCAGATTGTCGCGGAGTCCGGCGACACGGGCGCGGCGACCGGGCTGCAGTACGCGCGGGCGATCAGCCGCGGGTGGTGGGCGGAGCGGTTGCGCGGGCTGTACGCCGTACGCAGCGCGCTGGCCAGCCACGAGCTCTCGATCCGCCACGACGCCGAATGGCGTGCGGCCCGCGAGGACCCGCTGACCGGCGTGGGGAACCGGCGCGCGCTCGACGAGCGGATGGCGGCGGCGGCGGACTCCGGCCGCTCCGTCGGCGTGGTCGCGATCGACGTGGACAACCTCAAGGTGATCAACGACAGCTACGGCCACGCCAGCGGCGACGACGTGCTGCGGCGGGTCGGAAAGCTGCTGACCGAGCAGTGCCGCGCCGAGGACGTGGTGGCGCGCGCGGGCGGTGACGAGTTCGTCGTCGTACTCGACAATCCGGACGAGCGCGGCGCGCGGGAGATGGTCGAGCGGATCAAACTCGCGGCCGACCGCACGGCGGCGCGCGCCGAGGAGCCGTGGCTCGCGATGCTGCGGCTGAGCGTGGGGCAGGCGAGCAGTACGGACGGTACGCCGGTGAGTGAGTTGCTGAGCGCGGCGGATCGGCGGATGTACGACGACAAGCGGCGGCGCCGTCAGTAGTCCAGGAATCCCTCGACGAGCAGGTTGCGGATCTTGGGGAGGTAGTCGGACAGGATCTCGACCACCGGGCGATCCATCAGGTCGGCCAGCGCGGCGAGGATCTGGCCGGTGCTCAGGTCGCCGTCGCAGGCGCCGACGAAACCGGCCAGCACGGTGTCGACCTGCTCGGCCCTGCGCAGCCCACGCTGTCGGCGGAGCACGATCGTGGCCGGATCCTCCGCACCCGGTTGTCCCGTGGTCTCCTGAACGACATCGTCAGCGACACGGAGATGCAGGCCGTTGAGGTCGTTCGGCAGGGTCTCGACGCGCTCGAAGCGTTGCAGGACATGTGGTCCGATCGGGCGCTCGATCTCGTACGGCCAGGGTTCGGCGTGCAGCGATCCTTCGACGTTGTGCAGCGTGATCCAGCCCATGCCGATCGCCTCGACGTCGTGATCCTCCAGGTAGCGCATCCATTCGTCGTACCGGGTCGGGTACTGCGGGGTGCCGTGCAGACCGGCGTCGCGCAGCCAGAGTTCGACGTACTCGGATGGGTCGAGGCGCTCGCGTTCGACCGCCCACGCGGACCGGTCGCCCGTCCAGCCGGCGAGGCGGTCCTCCCACTGCTCGCCGCGGACGCAGGTCCAGTTGGCCAGCAACTGGCACCAGCCGCCGTCGGTCAGGTGGGTTGGCGCCTGACGGACGAGCTGCTCGACCACGGCGTCGCCGGTGAACCCGGTCTCGCGGTACGTGAGGTCGCCGCCGGGTGGTGAGATCACGTACGGCGGGTTGCTGACGATCAGGTCGTACCGCTCACCGGCGACGGGCTCGTACAAACTGCCGTCGCGGACGTCGAGATCGACGTGATTGAGCGCTGCCGTCGCCCGGGCCAGCTGGAGTGCGCGGGGATTGACGTCGGTGGCTGTGAGTTGGTTGAACCGGCCTGCGAGGTGCAGCGACTGGACGCCGCAGCCGGTGCCGATGTCGAGTGCCCGCTCGCCTTTGATCGGCACGGTCAGCTGGATCAGGCTCAAACTGGCCGGTGCGATCCCCAGCACGTAATCCGAGCGCATCACCTCCCTGCGCCCGTCGAGCCCCGGCGTGAGATCCGCGACCACCCACCACTCCCGCCCGTCCGCCCCGAACGGCCGCACGTCGACCGCCGCCTGTACCTCACCTCCACTCCTGACAACGATGCCCGGGGCAACCAGATCAATGCCCGGAAACGCCTTGTGTACATCGTTTTCCGGGACGGATCGCTGCAGCAGGAACAGCCGGATCATCGTGTCGAGCGCATCCCCCGAGGCAGTCCGCCGTACCGCCGGCGCCGTCTCGTTCCGCCCCAGCGCAGCATTCGCCTGATCCCCGAGCCGAGCAGCCACCCCGTCCACGGTGTACCCCGCCACCCCGAACGCCGCCCGCAACCCCTCCACCACAGTCCCCGAGAACTCCACCATCCCCCCATCCTCCCACCCCACCAACCCGCACCCGCCCAAGCCGAGGACTGGTGGGCATGGACAGGTGCTGGTGGGTGTGGGCAGGTGCTGGTGGGTGTGGGCAGGTGCTGGTGGGTGTGGACAGGGGCCGGTGGGTGTGGACAGGTGCTGGTGGGTGTGGACAGGGGCCGGTGGGTGTCGACAGGTGCTAGTGGGTGTGGACAGGTTATTTCCTGTTCAGACCCACCGCGGGTTGTCTGCGCTCCCCGTTGGTGGTCACCCGCGTGCAGTCCAAGGGGGGCGGTCCAGGGGTTGCCCATTGAGGTGGAGGGTTGCCCATTGAGGTGGAGGGTTGCCCGTTGAAATTTTGAGTGGGCAACCCTCCAGCTGAGGGGTTGTCCACTCAACTGGAGGGTTGTGCCGGGGGAGTTGTGGCGGGTGAGTGCCTGGGTGCAGGGCTGTTGGCTACCGGGGCGTTGGACACCTACTGGTGGGTGTGGACAGGGGCCAGTGGGTGTGGACAGGTTATTTCCTGTTTACGCCCACCGTGGGTTGTCTGCGCTCCCCGTTGGTGGTCACGCGCGCGCAGTTCAAGCGGGAGCCCGGGGTTGCCCGCGGAGGTGGAGGGCTGCCCGTTGGACTGCTGAGTCGGAACCCTCCATCTCGGTGAGCTACCGGGGCGTTGGACACCTACGGGCCTTACCCCCGGTTCGTGGACACGGGTGGTCGATTACGCCGCTGACGGGAGGGTAGCGGGGTAGAGGGTTTCGTAGGTGTTCGGGGAGTG
>NZ_JBEZFT010000113.1:0-20275 GCF_040649595.1 Kribbella sp. NPDC048915
GACGCGGTCGCGTGGCGGGCCCGTAAGATCGCCCATGCCTGTCTGGGTTTGTCGCTGGAGGCGGCCGAGATCGTGGACCGGCGTGTCGCGGGCCGCATCAACACGATCACGCCGGGTGCGTTGAAGAAACTTGTCGCTGCCGCAATCGCACAAGCCGACCCGGCTCGGGCTCAGGCTGATGCGGAGGCGGCGGCGAAGGCGCGCGGGGTGTATGTGTCGCAGTCTGACGAGGCCGGCACGAAGCGGATCTGGGTGCGGGCCGCGGCGGGTGCGGTGATCCGGTTCGACGCGACCATCGATGATCTGGCCCGGGCGTTGAAGGCTTTGGGTGACACCGACTCGCTGAACCAGCGCCGCGCGAAGGCCATCGACTGGATCGCCGATCCCGCCGCCGCCCACCAGTTGATCGAGGTCGCCCGTCACCTCGCCACCACCCAAGACCCGACGGACGCCCCAGACCCGGCAGCCCCGCACACACCAGACCCGGCAGACGCACCAAACCCGCCCCGCACGCCGGACGCGCAAGGTACGCCCGGCGCGAGCGGTACGCCGGGCGCGACCGGTACGCCTCACGCAGGGGCTCCAGACCCGGCTCGCGCTTCGAACCCGACACGGACGCCGCACCCGGAAGCTACGCCGGACAGGACCAGCAAGCCGGACTCAACCGGTACGCCTCCCGGATCCGGTGGGGTCGGCGAACCTGCCGACGACGAGTGCGCTCGCCTCGAAGAGGCGTACCTGATGGACTCCCACGGCTGGGAACCCACGTCCACCGACACACCCGGACAACCCCCGCTCGACGACACCTTCGCCACAACCCAGCCCGCCCCACCCCAAAAACACAGCCACGCCTCCGACTGCGACACCGCCCGTGACACCGACTGTGACATCGACTGGGGCATCGATTGGGACGCCGACCAGGACGCGAACGCGGAACCGGGCGTGGATCAGGGCGTCGCAGTGGCGGAAGAGGATGTGTTCACCCGGCGCGGCATGGCCGCCACCCTCGCGGCCCGGTTGGCCGCGATCAAACGCGACGCGCACCGCAGCGGCCTCGGCGCCGGCACACGTTCACGGGCCCGGCACACGCTGTATGTGCATCTGACCGACCTGACGCTGGCCACCGGCACCGGGGTGCTGCGGGTCGAGGAACTCGGTCCCCAACTGGCCACCCAGTTGAAGGAACTGCTCGGCCACGACCATTTCGTGGTCAAACCGGTCATCGACCTGCACGACCAAGTCAGCGTCCACAGCTACGAGATCCCCGACCGCATCCGCGAACGCGTCCGCCTACGGCATCCGGTCGACATGTTCCCCTACAGCGGCGCGGAAGCCACCGTACGCATGGACCAAGACCACATCACCCCCTACGACCACACCCGCGTCCGCGACCGCGGCGCCGATCCAGAACCACCAGGCGACCAGGCTGACCAGGCTGACCGGGCTGACCGGGGTGACCGGGGTGACCGGGCTGACCGGGGTGGGCAAGGGACTCAGCCTGGCCAGACGAGTGTGGACAACCTGATACCGCAAGGCCGACTGCATCACCGGGCCAAGACCTTCGGTGGCTGGCACAACCGGCGCCTGCCCAGCGGGGCCGTCGCCTGGGTCAGTCCGCACGGGTTCCGGTTCGTTGTCGACCACACCGGCACGCACCAACTCCCACGCAACCGGACCGGCTAACGCCAGTGCTCGCCGCATCGCCCGGCCGACCGACCAAATCGATCACGGTCGTCGCCGGGCGATCAGGCATGTCCTCGTCCAGAAGGCCGCCGGGTCACGGACGTGGTGCAGGAACCCCTGGCTCATCCCGCACGACCAGCAACCAACGGCCGGAGAGGCAGCGAGTGGTTGGTGGATCGGCGAGTGGTCGGGCGCACCAGCGAGTGGTCGGGCGCACCGGCGAGCCGGCGCCGAGGAACGGGTCTGCTCTGCAGACTGAACCCGAGCTCGGCCGCCGCTGACTGGCACCGCCGCCCGGGGTCACCACCTTCACAAAGCATGTGAACCCGTCCGGAGCACAGCCTGCGCCGCGGAGCCGAGGACCAGGAACGGCCCCGCCGGCCGCAGACCGACCCCGACCCCGACCTCGTACCCGACCTCGTACCCCGCCTCCTGGCATCACAGCCCGGCGTCACGACCTCCACCAAGCACCCGGACCCGGCCCAGTCACAGCCGGCACCGGCGCGCCGAGAGCGAAGACGGCGCTGCCGGCCGCGAACCGACCCGACCCCCAACCGACCGCCTCACCCCGGACCCACTGCCCCACAAACCCACAAACCGGGGCCGCGCCCGCGCGCCGGTGACCTTGAACAGGAAATAACCACTCCACACCCACCTGACCCTGTTCACACCCACCGATGATGCCCGCTGCCAGAACCCGGACCCGGTCTGCTTCACGCCCCAAACTCGATCTGCTTCACACCCCCAAACTCGGCCCCAACCGCCCGATACCGCTGCCCAGCGAGCCAGCCTCCACCGCGCACGCGCGCGACCTCCTGCGCAGGCCTCCAGTGACGGCGTCCTGTGGCGGCGTCCTGTGCAGGTCTCCTGTGCAGGTCTCCTGCGCCACTCCGCCCAGTACTTCTCCGGCCAGTACTTCTCCGCCCAGCACTTTGCTGGCCGCGGCGTCAGCTCGGTGGGATCAGAGGCCGTTGCGGAAGCCTTCTCGCCAGGAGGCGTAGCGGGGGTGCCAGTCGAAGGTGCGTTTGGCCAGGCTGTTGTCGGCACCGCGGATCGTCGTGAAGGCGGCCACGCCGACGTCGCCGACCGCGAGGCGGCCCATCCAGGTGGGGATGTGCCGCGGTGCCTTCGCGCCGAGGATGCGGGCGAACTCCGGCAGCCAGACCGCGGCCGGCGCGGGGTCGTCGTCGGCGATCTGGTAGATGCCGGTCGCGTCGCTCTCGATCGCCTTGACGGTCGCCGCGGCCGCGTCGTCGTAGTGGATGAACGACCACACCCCGGCACCGTCGCCGATGATCGGCATCCGGCGCTTCTGGATCAGCTCGACGATCGAGCCGCCCTTGCCGACGTCGCCGGTCGGCCCGTAGAAGCTCGCGTACCGCAGCGCCACACCCTCGATGCCTTCGGTGTTGAGCGCGGCCGACTCTACGTGCTTGATGGCGGCCATGCTCTGGCGCTGCGCGGGCAGCGGGTTCGGGTCGAGCGGGTCCGCCTCGGTCTTCGTCGCGGATCCGCCGTGTTGCAGGTTCCAGCCGGCGTACGACTGGACGACGAACCGTCGTACGCCGGCAGCTTGCGCGGCGGCCAGGAGGTTGTCGGTGCCCTCGACCCGCAGCCGGTTCGTCATCGCGAAGCTGTCGTCGAAGTGCTTGAAGTCGATGCCGCCCTTGAGTGCGGTCATCTGATGGACGACCACCTCCGGCCGTACCGACTCCACCGCTGCCCGGACGGCGGCGGCGTCCAGCCCGTCCGCGAGTACGGCGTCCGCGCCGAACGCCCGCACACCGGCCGCGCCGGACTCGGACCGGGTCATCCCGGTCACCTTGTGTCCGGCCGCGACCAGCTGCGGTACCAGCGACCGGCCCAGTCCGCCGGTCGCACCTGCCACCAAGATCTTCATGTCGTCGTCCTCCGTCGTCTGCTTGCGACCCGGAGGACACGCGCCGGTTCAGGTTTGTGACATGGAACTTGAAATCAGTCGGACGTCAGCGTGAATTCGGTCGGTGCGAACGACACGTTGAGCCGGCCGACGACCGTCATCACGTCACCGTCGACCCGGCAGGTCAGCGTCGCGACGAACGGCGTCTCCACCCAGCGCAGTGTGGCCACGAACGCGTCGCCGTCGCCGTACGCGCTGGTGAGGACGCGCGCGCCGGACTCCGGTGCGCCGTCGGGGACCGTGCCCGGCGCGGACTGCTCGTGCCAGTCACCGGCGGCGCAGCGCAGTTCGTGGACGCTGTCGTCGGACAGGTCGCGGAAGGTGAAGGTGCCGGTCCCGTCGGCGTCGATCCGGACCGATGTGAGCCCGACCGAGTTGTCGCCGGCGAACCGGTACGTCCGGCCGTCCCCGGCCGCCGGGGCCGCGCCGGCCGGCGGCGGCAGCTCGAGCCGCTCCGGGCGGGCGACGGCCGGGACCTCCTTGCCCTCCAAGGCGGGCAGCAGGTACTCCCAGGCCGTGTTCAGGATCGCCTGCATGTCGGTGGTCGCGCTGGTGACGATCAGGGCCGCGTCGTGCTCCGGGAACACCAGACAGAACTGTCCGAAGGCGCCGTCGCCGCGGTAGGTGTTGTGGCGGCCACGCCAGAACTGGAACCCGTACCCCTGCTTCCAGTCCGGGTTCTCCTCGGAGTCGTTCGGGACCTGGCGCGCCGTCGCCGCCGCGTACCACTCGGCCGGGACGAGCTGCTTGCCCTGCCACTCGCCGTGCTGCAGCAGAAGCTGCCCGAAGCAGGCCAGCGTCTCGGTGTTGATGCTCAGACCCCACCCGCCGACCGTGATGCCCTCCCGGGACACCTGCCAGGTCGCCTCGGTCGCGCCGAGCGGCTCGAACAGCCGTGGCTTCAGGTAGTCGAGCAGGCGCTCGCCGGTGAGCCGTTGCAGGATCGCGGACAGCATGTACGTCGCGCCGCTGTTGTAGACGAACACTGTGCCGGGCTCGTGCTCGACGTCCAGCCCGAGGAAGATCTTGACCATCCGGCGGTCCCGGCTCAGCGCCTCAACGGTGTCCTTGGAATGCCCGGTCGTCATGGTCAGCAGATGCCGCACCTTCATCGCGGCCAGGTTGTCGCTGACCGTGTCCGGCAGCTCACTGGAGTCGAAGAACGAGGTCACCGCGTCGTCCAGCGACAGCAGTCCCTCGTCGATCGCCAGCCCGACGGCTGTCGAGGTGAAACTCTTCGACACCGAGAACAGCAGGTGCCGGTCGTCGAGCCGGTAGGGTGACCATTCCTCCTCGAGGACGACGTGACCGTGGCGCAGCAGCATCACGGTCTGGATCTCCGGCCGGCCCGCGTCCAGCGCCCCGACGAAACTGTCGAGCGCGGCCGAGGACAAACCCTGGGCTTCTGGCGTACTCCGTGGAAGTCTGCTCACGCACAGCACGCTATCTCCCGGAACGGACAACCATCAGGTGAGTATCAAGCGCGCAGCCGTCATCGTGAACCCGATCAAGGTCGATGCCGACCTGTTCCGCCGGACCGTCGAGTCCGCACTGTCCGATCGGGGGATCGACGAGCCGCTGTGGCTGGAGACGACCGCGGACGATGCCGGCGTCACGATGGCCAAGCGCGCGATCGACGAACAGGTCGACCTGGTGCTGGTGGCCGGCGGCGACGGAACCGTCCGGGTGGTCTGCGCCGAGCTGGCCCGGACCGCGATCCCGGTCGCGGTCCTGCCCGGCGGCACCGGCAACCTGCTGGCGCGCAACCTGGGCATCTCGTTGGACCTCGACGTCGCGCTGACCGAGCTTCTCGACGGCTCCGAGCAGCGGATCGACAGCGTGCTGGTCGAGGGCGACCAGCTGACGACGGACCGGTTCGTCGTGATGGCCGGTCTCGGCCTGGACGCGGCGATCATCGAGGACGCCCCGGACGACCTGAAGAAGCGGGTCGGCTGGGCAGCGTACGTCGTGTCGACGCTGAAGAACCTGAACCATCCGTCGGTCCGGGTCACGATCACCGTCGACGACCAGCCGCCGGTACGGCGTCGCGCGCGCACCGTGGTGATCGGCAACGTCGGCACCCTGCAGGCCAACATCCCGCTGCTCCCGAACGCCCGGCCCGACGACGGCAAGATCGACCTGGTGGTGCTCGCGCCGCGCCGGATCTCGCACTGGCCGCGGCTCGCCGTCGGCCTGGTGGTGAAGTCCTGGCGCGAGCGCCACGTCGAGCGCTTCACCGGCCGGCGCATCCAGGTGCGCGCCGACCGGACCGTACGGCGCCAGCTCGACGGCGACGCGATCAGCGAGGGGACGTCGCTGACCGCGGAGGTCGACGAGTCGGCGCTGGTCGTCCGCGTGCCCTAGCTGGTTGTCCTCGCTGATCAGCGCTGAACCAGTACCGCGACGGTCCGAGCAGGCACGGTGGCGGTGCCGGTCGCGGCCGACCACGTGGTTTGTTTGACCACCGGATCCGACCCGGCGGCTTGGACGGGGGACAGGGACAGGTCGGCGCCGGTCAGGCCGGGGATCTGCTGCGTGACGGCCGCGCCGGTTGCGTTGAACACGACGACGACACCCTTGAGCGACCGGTCCACGTCCGCGCCGACGGTGTCGTCGATGCGCATCGTGATGACTCCCGGCGTCGTACCGCTGAGCGGGAAGCTCACCTTCTGGTTGATCAGCGCCGCCGACCCGAGCCGGAACAGCGGCGTCGAGAACCGCAGCTTCAGCAGGTCGGCGGCCGCGGCCGAAGCTGTTGTCACGTCGCTCGCGGACGGCTTCAGCGCCGGGTTCGCCAGCAGCGGCTTCATGGCGGGCCACTTGGCCTCGTTGTCGGGCTTCGGCGGCAGGCCGTGGCCGAAGCCGTTGTCCGCGCCGGTCCAGTCGAGCAGGTTGAACCAGTCACCGGAGTCGTACGAGTTGCGGTCCAGCGACTTGCTGCGCAGCAGGTCCGCGCCCGCATGCCAGAACGACGGTGTCTGCGCCAGCGCGGTGGTGGCCAGTGACACCGTGTTCATCCGGACCCGGTCCGGCATCGGCAGGTCGGTGGGCAGCTTGTACGTCAGCGTGTCCCACAGCGTTTCGTTGTCGTGGGCATCGACGTACGTGATGATCTCGTTCGGCTCGTCGGCGTACCCGGCCGGCCGGCCGTTGTAGTCGACCTGGTCGCCGCGCACCGGCTCGCCGGACTGGGCCGAGCGGAAGCTGAACGACCTGAGGTTGCCGGCCAGACCGAGCTGGACCAGGTCGGTGTCGTGGGCGAGGCGCTCCGCGCGCTCGGCCGGCGTACCGTTCACCGGGTCGCCGTTCGGGTCGCTCGCCGCGCCCGAGCCGAAGCCCTGCAGCCGCGGGTTCTCGTCGAACGGCCCGCCGCCGCGGACCGCGTCCCGGAGCCGGTCCGAGAACGTCCCGATACCGGTGCCGCCGAGGTTGCCCTGCCGGGCCTGCTCGAACAGCGCGTCGTCCGCGACCTCGCCGAAGTTCCAGCCCTCGCCGTACACGTAGACCGACTTGCCGTCCACACCATCCTTGGCGAGGGTCAGCTTGTCCAGCGCGGCCCGGACCTTCAGCATGTTCGCCTTGGTGTGGTGACCCATCAGGTCGAAGCGGAAGCCGTCCACGTGGTAGTTGCGCGCCCAGCTCACCGTGCCGTCGACCATGATCTTCTCGGCCATCGCGTGCTCGGTGGCGATGTTGCTGCAGCAGGTCGAGGTCTCGACCTTGCCGGTCGCGTCGAGCCGCTGGTAGTAGCCGGGCACGATCTTGTCCACGACCGACGTCGGCGCCTGACCGGCGGCAGGGGTGTGGTTGAACACCTGGTCGAGCACGACGCGAAGTCCGGACTTGTGCAGCCCACCAACCATCGTGCGGAACTCGGCGACCCGCGCCAACCCGTCCTTCTGCGTCGCGTACGACCCCTCGGGCGCGAGCCAGTGGAACGGGTCGTAGCCCCAGTTGAAGCCGTCCTTCGCGGCCACAGCGGTCACACAGGCCTGCTGCTGCTCGGAGTCCGGCGCGAGCGACTTCAGGTCACACGCGGGTGTCTCCTGATTGGTCTCCGGGATTGACGCGATGTCGAACGTCGGCAGCAGGTGCACCGTGTTCAGCCCGGCCGCTGCCAGCTTCCGTAGGTGCTTGGTGCCGTTGCCTTCGTCGGCGAAGGCCAAGTAGGTACCGCGGTGCGCAGCGGGCACGGTGGTGTCGTTGATGGAGAAGTCGCGCACGTGCAGCTCGTAGATGGTCGAGTCCACACTGCGCGCCAGCTTCGGTGCCGGTGTGGTGGACCAGAGTGCGGGCTTCCCGGCCGGGTCGTTCAGGTCGACCGCGACGGAGTGCGTCGAGTCCGCGGTCAGTGCGAGCGAGTACGGGTCCGTGACGACGTTCGTCTCCACCTTGCCGGTGCTCGGCGCGTAGACGGTGACCTCGTAGCGGTACGGCGCGTTCTTCCACGACCGCGGTCCACTGGCCTCCCACGACCCGTCACTGTTGCGGCGCATGTCCACCGCCGTGGAGCCCTGCAGCAGCCGGACGCGCTGAGCAGTCGGCGCCCACAGGGTGAAGGTGGGCTTACCGCGCTTCCACGTGACGCCGTACGCGCGGTTGGTGGCGCTCTTGTACACGTCGTCGAGCACACCCGGGATCTGTACGCCGGTCGCGTCGACCAGCCGGCCAACGTCGTCGTACTGCGCCAGTCCGAGCTGTCCGGTGAGGATCTTCGGTACGTCGGCCTTCCCGAGCCGCAGCGTGGTGTAGCCGGGTTTCACCTCGGCCGGGTCGTACCGCAGTGCGGCCGACGTACCGCCGATGTCGTTCGCGTCGACCTTGAGCGAGCCGGTGTCCGACCAGTGCAGCCGCCACCGGTACCGCTCGGGGTGCGCGACCGCCGGAACGGCCAGCGTGTCGCGGCTGAGCCAGTACGCCTTCGCCTGGCTCAGGTCCGGCTGCGCACCTGGCTTGGCCGTTGTCACCGTGAACTGGTGGGTCGCGAGAACGTACGTGAACGTGACGACCAGACCGTCCGCGGGGACCGACACCGGCACATTGTTCGCCGGGTAGCTCTCGTCCCAGGACAGGTTGTGCGCGACCTTCGCCTCATAGCTGCCCGCCTTCAGTTCGGTGGTCGACCAGGTGTAGGTCCCGTCGCCGTCCTCGTCGGTCAACCAGGGTCGCATGCACGCCGGGTCCCAGTCCTCCGGACAGCCCAGCTCGCTCTGGTACGACCCGGGTGCGGTGATGATCGGCCCCTCCGCGTTGGACGTGACGTAATGCCGGCCGTGCTCGTAGTAGAACGTCACCGGCCCGTTCGGTGCGGTGTAGGAGATGTTGGCGCCGTTCTGGACACCGCCGGCGCCGTAGTTCTCGTCCCACGTCTTGTTGATGGCCGCCTTGTACGCGTGCTCACCGGCCGGAATGGTGTACGTGCCCTTCCACACCTTGTCCTTGGCGTCCAGCGTCAACTGGGCCTGATCGCAGTCCGGCGACCAGTCCGCGGGACAGCCCATCTCGCTGTTGTGGTCACCCGGCACCGACACGTTCGCCGGCTGCACCACCGGACCGGACGGGCCACCGCCGTCACCCGGTGGGGTCGCGTCACCGACCACGCCGTACGAGCCGGACACGGAGTAGTTGCCGGAGATGTCGCGCAGTACGGCGCGGTACTCGAGCAGCGTGCCCTTCGGCAGCGCGGACACGTCATGGAAGACGCGGTACGGCGCATTGTCGTCCGCACCGAGCCGCTGCCACTCCGTCGTACCGACAGGGCGGTAGCCGAAGGTCACGGTGACCGGAGTGTTCTCGGGAACTGCTGCAGCGATCTCCGCGCGGCCACCGACCGTGGCCCCGAGCTCAGGGGAGCTCATGTACACCTGCGGAGCCTTCGCTCGCGGCGGGACCTTCGACTGGGCCTGGTACACCGTCACCGACAGCGGGGCCTGGCTCACGACCACCCTGCCCTCCCGGTCGGTCTTCAGCGCCTTGCTGCCGCCGTACACCGGCTTCAGCACGGTGTTCGAGCCGTACGTCGGAACCGTGGCGGTGGCCGCGGTGGTCGAGTTGTTCGCGACCACCAGATACTCGACGTTGTCGTTGCCGAGCCGGCTGAAGGCGTACAGGCCGTTGCTGTTGGACGCGTACCGGTGCACCTGGCGGCCGTCGGACAGCGCCGGGTACTTCGCGCGCAGCTTCGCCAGCGCCGCGATGTGTTGGTACATCGGCGCGTTGACGTCGTACCGGTCGCGGCTGCCGATCGTCGTCGTACCGGTGCCGTCCACAACCTCGTCGTCGGCGTAGTCGGCGGTCTGGGTCGCGAACATGTCCTGGCGCGCGTCCTTGTCACCGCCCGGACCGGTGAAGCCCTGCTCGTCGCCGTAGTACACGACGGGCTGGCCGCGGGTCAGGTACATCAGTGAGTGCGCCAGCTTGTCCCGCGCGAGCAGCTCCGGCCCGGACGCGCCAGCCTGCTTCAGGAACGTCCCGACGCGGCCCATGTCGTGGTTGCCGAGGAACGTCGGCAGTTGGTACGCGTTCGAGTCGCCGTCGGTGTAGTAGTCGTCGTTCGCGTAGAAGTCCTGCAGCTTGGTCCCCGGATCGCCCTTCGCATAGGCGATCGCGTTCTGCTGGAAACCGAAGTCGAGCGTCGCCTGCAGCGCGCCCTGCGTGGTGTACGTCGACATGAACTGCGGGTTGGCGTCGAACACCTCGCCGAACATGAAGAAGTCCTTCGACCCGGCATGACGGGCCGCCGCCAGCACCGCCGGGGAGAACTTCTGCCAGAACTCCAGGTTGACGTGCTTCACGGTGTCGATCCGGAACCCGTCGATCCCGAACTCGGCCCAGGTCTTGTAGACGTCGATCATCCCGTCGCGGACCTTCGGCTGCTCGGTGAACAGGTCGTCCAGCCCGACGAAGTCGCCGTACTCCGCGCTCTCACCGGCGAACGTCGAGTCGCCGCGGTTGTGGTAGAGCGTCGGGTCGTTCAGCCAGGCCGGGACCTTCACGGTCTCGTCGGCCGGCGTCCGGAACACCGGGACGTTCGGGAAGCTGACGTTCTTGTCCAGCGGCGGGAACGTGTCGCCGGCGGCGTACTGCTTGTCGTCGAAGACGTTGCCCTGGGCGTCCTTGTACGGCGCGGCCGACTTCGGGACGTAGCCGTACTGCCCGGACTGGTACCCGATCACGTCCGCGGTGTGGTTGGTGATGATGTCGAAGAAGACCTTCATGCCCTTGCGGTGCGCGAGGTCGATCAGCCGCTTCATGTCCGCGTTCGTGCCCAGGTGCGGGTCGATCTGGGTGAAGTCGGTGATCCAGTACCCGTGGTACCCGGCGCTCACGTCGGCGCCGGAACCCTGCACCGGGCGGTTCTTGAACGACGGGGTCAGCCAGAGCGACGTGGTCCCGAGGGACTTGATGTAGTCGAGCTTCTGGATCACACCGGCCAGGTCGCCGCCGTGGTAGAAGCCCTTGTCCTTCGGGTCGAGGCCGGTCGTCAGCCGGTCGCCGGTCAGGCCACCGGCGTCGTTGGACTTGTCGCCGTTGGCGAACCGGTCCGCCATCACGAAGTAGAACCGCTCCTTGGTCAGGTCCTGGCGCAGACTCGGGGTCGCGAGCCTCCGGTCCGCCGCGGTCACCGCCGTACCGGCCAGGTCGGCCGGTGCCGGGTTGACCACGCGGTCGGCCGTCACTTGGGCCGGTGCCGGTGCTGCGGTGCCGAGTCCGAGGACGACCACCGCCGCCGCGGTGAAGCCTGCAGTCCAACGCCTGAATCCGTGCATCACGGCTCCCTCCCCGCCGACAGACCTGCCGGGGACGCTAGCTGCCGGTGTGCAGCGTGGGGAGGGCTCGAAGATCACGGTAAGGTCACGAGCTGTGGCAGCGTGGTCTCGATCGGTGTGTGCAGCACGCTGGTCGCATGCTCGTCGTACGGCGTCGGCTGGGCGTTGACGATCACCAGCGGCTTGCCGGCGTTCAGCGCGAGGTCGCAGAGCCCGGCGGCCGGGTAGACCTGCAGCGACGTACCCACAGCCAGGAAGAGGTCGGCCTCCTCGGTGGCGGCCACCGCACGCTTCAGGACGTCCGGATCGAGCGCCTGGCCGAACGACACCGTCGCGGACTTCAGGATGCCGCCGCACACCGCACAGGCCGGGTCCTCGTCGCCGGACTCGAGCCGGGGGAGTACGTCGGTCATCGGGATCCGGCGTCCGCACTGGAGGCAGTCGACGGCGCGGACCGTGCCGTGCAGCTCGTGAACGAGCTCCGGCGACGATCCGGCCTTCTGATGCAGTCCGTCGACGTTCTGCGTGATCAGACCGGTCAGGCGGCCCTGCTGCTCGAGCTCGACCAGCGCCTGGTGGCCGGGGTTGGGCTCGATCTCCCAGGCCGGAATCGTCAGCCGGTGCTTCCAGGCCGCCACCCGCACCTCGCGCCGGGCGACGTACTCGTCGATGTCGAACATCGCCTCCGCCGCGGGGTCCTTCGTCCACACGCCCTCGGGCCCGCGGAAGTCGGGGATCCCCGAGGCAGTCGAGATCCCGGCTCCGGTCAGTACGGCAATACGCTCGGCGTCGATCACATCTGAGACGGTACCCATCGGCACCCGTCAGCTGAGGCGCCGGACGACGTAGCGGGTTTCTGTCTGGCTGACGAGCTCATGGGATCGCATCCGGCACCAGGCCGGGATGTCGGTGGCGGCGGCCGGGTCGTCGGCCAGCACGGTGACCGTGTCGCCGACGGCCACGGTCGGTAGCGTTTTGGCGAGTTTGATCACCGGGAGTGGGCAGAGCAGACCGGTGCAGTCGAGGTCGACGTTCACATTCCCACCTCGGCCCGGATGCGCTGCACGATGCCCGGCAGTACTACGCAGAACCGCTGCACATCGTCGTACGTCGTGTCGCGTCCGAGCGAGACACGGACGTTGCCGTGCGTCAGGACGCCCATCGCAGCCAGGACGTGCGACGGCCGGAGCGTGCTCGACGTACAGGCGGAACCGCTGGAGACGGCGAAGCCCTCTGCGTCCAGGGCGGTCACCAAAGCCTCACCGTCCACGTAGAGGCAAGAGAACGTCAGGATGTGCGGCAGCCGGTCCGTCGGGTCACCGACGACCTCCACGTCGGGGATGTCGGCGGCCACGCGGCGCCGTACCTCGTCGATCCACTCCCGGTGCTGCTTGTTGAGGTCCACGGCTTCTTTCTGGCGGGCTTGGAGCGCGGCAGCCGCGGCGAGCGCGTTGGGGACGTTCGGGAAGCCGGGGGAAAGGCCGTCCTCGCGTTCGTCCATCGGCCACGCCGGTGCGATGCGTGTGCCCTTTCTCACCGCCAGCAATCCGACACCGGCCGGCCCGCCCCACTTGTGCGCGCTGGCGGCCAGGACATCCCAGCCCTCCGGTACGGCGTCGTGCCCGATGGAGGCGGATGCGTCGACAAAGAGCGGTACGTCGCCGCACGCCTCAGCCGCCCGGGCGATCGGCTGCCGCGTCCCCACCTCGTGGTTGGCCGACTGCAGCGCGGCGACGGCCACACCGGGACGCCGTACCGCCTTGGTGAACGCCTGCAGGTCGACGCGGCCCAGTTGGTCCACCGCGATCTCCTCCGCTGCATCACCCGCGGTGTGCAGGACGGCGGAGTGCTCGACGGCACTGTGGACGATCGTCGTGCCCTTCCGGCCGCGAGCGGCCCGTACCGCGGACAGCCCGGCCTGGATCGCCGCCGTACCGGAGGTGGTCAGGTACAGCTCGTCCGCACGGACGCCGACCGCCTCCGCGAGCACCGCCCGGGCGTTGTCCAGCAGCAGCCGGGCGGTCCGTCCCTCGTGGTGCAGACGCACCGGATCGGCCCATCCGGAATCCACTGCCGACAGCAACATCTCCCGTGCCGCCGGGTGCATCACCTCGGCCGACGCGGCGTCCAGATACGCACGCTCGCTCACACAGGAAACGCTAAGGCCTACCTGTCCGCAGAACGGCGAACGGTGTCCAGTAGTGTTTGGCTGTCAGTCTCACTTGGGAAGGGAAAGGCGCCCCGTGGGTTCGAACGGCACGCCCGGAGTGGATGTGCGACCGGCAGGTTCTGCCGGCGCCACACGGCCGGCGAAGCGTCGCCTGCTGGTCGGTAGTGCAGTGGTGCTCGGCACCGTGCTGCTGACCGGTTGCTCGACGGCGACCACTGAGCAGTGGAAGCGACTCGGTCTGCCCGAGGGCGCATCGGACCGGACCGAGGCCGTGCGCAGCCTCTGGATCGGGGCCTGGATCGCTGCCTTGATCATCGGCGTGATGGTTTGGGGCCTGATCCTGTGGGCCGTCGTGCGGTACCGCAAGCGCAACGACGACGTACCCCGCCAGGTGCGCTACAACCTCCCGCTGGAGGTCCTGTACACGCTGGCGCCCTTCGCGATCATCGCGGTGCTCTTCTTCTACACCGTCGAGCACGGCAACCAGGTCACGAAGATGAGCGCCAGCCCGCAGCACACCATCAACGTGGTGGGCCAGCAGTGGCAGTGGACCTTCAACTACAAGGACACCGTCGAGGGGCAGGAAGGCGTCTGGGAGACCGGCACGCTGGACAAGCCCGCGACGCTGTGGCTGCCGGTGAACGAGTCGGTCCAGTTCGACCTGACCTCGCCGGACGTCATCCACTCCTTCTGGGTGCCGTCGTTCTACTTCAAGCTCGACGTCATCCCGGGCAAGACCAACAAGTTCGAGCTGACCCCGACCAAGACCGGCACCTTCGCCGGCAAGTGCGCTGAGCTCTGCGGCCTCTACCACAGCCGCATGGTGTTCACCGTCAAGGTCGTCAGCCGCGACGAGTACGACGCACACCTGCGCGAGCTGGCCGCGAAGGGTCAGACCGGCGCCGCAACGGGTGGCGAGGACGCCACCACCATTCCCGGTTCAGGGGGCGAGAAGTGACGGACTTCGCCGAGCGCAGTGGCGCCATCGGCAGCACCACGGCGCTGCCGCGGCCGCGCAGCAAGGGCCAACTGCTGGTCAAGTACCTGACCACGACCGACCACAAGCTGATCGGGCACATGTACCTGGTCACGTCGTTCGTGTTCTTCCTGATCGGCGGCGTGATGGCGCTGCTGATCCGCGCCGAGCTGGCCAAGCCGGGCCTGCAGATCGTGAACGAAGAGGTCTACAACCAGCTGTTCACGATGCACGGCACGATCATGCTGCTGCTGTTCGCGACGCCACTGTTCGTCGGCTTCGCCAACGAGATCATGCCGATCCAGATCGGTGCCCCGGATGTCGCGTTCCCGCGGCTGAACATGTTCAGCTACTGGCTGTTCCTGTTCGGCGGCCTGATCACGATCAGCGGGTTCTTCACCCCGGGCGGCGCGGCCGACTTCGGCTGGTTCGCCTACGCCCCGCTGTCGAACGCGGTGCGGTCGCCGGGCATCGGCGGTGACCTGTGGATCATGGGTCTGTGGATGGCCGGTCTGGGCACGATCCTCGGTGCGGTCAACTTCATCACCACGATCATCACGATGCGCGCCCCCGGGATGACGATGTTCCGGATGCCGATCTTCACCTGGAACATCCTGGTGACCTCGATCCTGGTCCTGATCGCGTTCCCGATCCTGGCCGCGGCGCTGCTGGTCCTGGAGGCCGACAGAGCACTAGGGGCCCATGTGTTCGACGCCGCCAACGGCGGCCCGATCCTGTGGCAGCACCTGTTCTGGTTCTTCGGGCATCCCGAGGTGTACATCATCGCGCTGCCGTTCTTCGGCATCGTGACCGAGATCCTGCCGGTGTTCAGCCGCAAGCCGGTCTTCGGTTACATCGGTCTGGTCGGCGCGACCCTCGGTATCGCGGTGCTCTCGGTCGCGGTGTGGGCACACCACATGTTCGTGACCGGCGCGGTGAACCTACCGTTCTTCTCGTTCATGACGTTCTTGATCGCGGTCCCGACCGGAGTGAAGTTCTTCAACTGGATCGGCACCATGTGGGGCGGATCAGTGTCCTTCGAGGCGCCGATGCTGTGGTCGATCGGCTTCCTCACGACCTTCCTCTTCGGCGGTCTGACCGGCGTCATCCTGGCGTCGCCGGCGCTGGACTACCAGCTGTCCGACTCGTACTTCGTGGTCGCGCACTTCCACTACGTCGTCTTCGGCACCGTGGTGTTCGCGATGTTCGCCGGGTTCTACTTCTGGTGGCCGAAGTTCACCGGCCGGATGCTCGACGACCGGCTCGGCAAGCTGCACTTCTGGCTGCTGTTCATCGGCTTCCACACCACGTTCCTGGTGCAGCACTGGCTCGGCGTCGAGGGCATGCCACGGCGCTACGCGTCGTACGGCGCCAACGAGGGCTTCACCGCGCTGAACCAGGTGTCCACGGTCGGTGCCTTCATCCTCGGCGCGTCGATGCTGCCGTTCTTCTACAACGTCTACAAGTCGCGCCAGGCGCCGAAGGTCGGCGTCGACGACCCGTGGGGCTGGGGCCGTTCGCTCGAGTGGGCGACCAGCTCCCCGCCACCGCGGCACAACTTCGAGCGGCTGCCGCGGATCCGGTCGGAGTCCCCGGCGTTCGACCTGCACCACGCCGACATCGCGCTCGCGGAGTACCCGGACAACCAGGCCGGCAAGGACAACCTGCTGGACGCCGGTGAAGACCAGGGCCGCGTCGAGCACCTGGTCGAGCAGGGTGGCGAGACCGGCTCGAGTACGGACACCGAAGGGAAGGACAAGGCGTGAAGGTCGAAGCCTGGGTCTTCGGGATCCTGAGTGTGTTCGTACTCGTCGTCACGCCGATCTACTGGCTGATGTCGGAGGACCCGACCGGTACCACCGCGCTGGTGATGACGTTCTTCCTGGCCCTGCTGGTGGCGTTCTATCTGAGCATCACCGCGCGCCGGATGGACGCCCGGCCGGAGGACCGCAAGGAGGCGGAGATCGCCGAAGGGGCCGGTGAACTGGGCTTCTTCCCGCCGCACTCCTGGTGGCCGCTGTGGTGCGCGCTGACGCTGTCGGTCGTCGTGCTCGGCGTCGTCTTCGGCTGGTGGCTGTTCATCGCCGGCTGCGGCATCGGCATCGTGACGCTGAGCGGTTTCATCTTCGAGTACTACCGGGGTGACCACGCTCACTAGTTGAGATTCGTACGAAACGCCGTCCGGGAACGAACCGGGCGGCGTTTTCGTGCGTCTGTAGGAATGCACGCCGGGTACCGAGGATGCACACAGAGTTGTGGTCCGGACCAGATGGGGGCGTGCGGGATGCAGGGAAATGTCGCCGCGGCAGGTTACCCTGATCGCGGTTTGACTAAACAGGGGAGAGCTGGGGAAATGCTGAGCGGTTCGGTGCGGAAACACGGCCTGGCCGTAGCGGGGATCTGTGTCCTGCTGCTGGCCGGGACGGCCTGTAGTGACACGGAAGCCGGGGCCGGCGGTGGCGGCGGGGGGACGACGAGCAGCAGCACGTCGCCGTCGCAGAGCACGTCGCCGGGCGCCTCCACGAGCCCCGACGGCTCGACGACCCCGTCGCAGTCCGCGGCGGCCAGCATCGCTGTGGTGCCCGCCAAGGGCGCGAAGTCGGTGCAGCCCGACAAGCCGGTCACCGTGACCACCACAGCCGGCAAGCTGACCGCGATCACCCTGAAGGACGACGACGGCGACACCGTCCCCGGCGCCTTCAACGACGACAAGACCCAGTGGACCTCGCAGCCACACCTCAAGCCCGGCGCGTCGTACAAGCTCACCGGCTCGGCCGAAGGCACCGACGGCGCCACCGTGCCGATCAACTCGACCTTCACCACCCTGAAGGCCGCCAAGAGCCTCAAAGCTTCTGTCGTCCCGCTGAACGGTGAGACCGTCGGCGTCGCGCTGCCGATCCAGATTCTCTGGAACAACCCGGTCAAGGACCGCGCCGCCGTCGAGAAGCGGCTGTCGGTCAAGACCTCGGTCCCGGTCGACGGCAGCTGGCACTGGGTGAGCAGCAAGCAGGTCAACTACCGCCCTAAGAACTACTGGCCCGCCGGCACCAAGGTAACTGTCAACATCGACACCCAGGGCGTCAACGCCGGCAACAACACCTGGGGCACCGCCAGCCGGAAGATCTCCTTCAGCATCGGTAAGTCGGTCGTCACGAACATCAACGTCAAGACCCACAAGATGACCGTGACGATCAACGGCAAACTGGCCCGGACGATCCCGATCACCGCCGGCAAGGACGGATTCACCACCCGCAGCGGCGTCAAGGTGATCATGGAGAAGTTCAAGATCAAGCACATGGACGCCGCCACGGTCGGCCTCAAGCCCGGCGACCCGGAGTACTACAACATCCCCGACGTGAAATGGGCCCAGCGCGTCACGAACTCGGGCGAGTTCATCCACGGCGCACCGTGGTCGTCCGGCAGCCAAGGCAACTCCAACGTCAGCCACGGCTGCGTCGGCATGAGCCTCAAGGACGCCCAGTGGTACTACAACCAGACCCTCCGCGGTGACCCCGTCATCGTCACCGGCACCACCCGCCACATGGAACCAGGCAACGGCTGGACCGACTGGAACACTACCTGGGCCAAGTACAAGGCAGGCTCCGCCCTCTCCTGACCTCCAGGACCAACAGCCTCCCCCTGCATGCCCGCAGGCCGGAGGCTGTTGCCCGTTCTGCCCCCACCACGCCCGCGGAGGGGTACGCCGGTTCGAGCCGGGGCCGTGGACGCGAGGTACGGAGCGTCGACA
The DNA here is from genome assembly GCF_040649595.1 of Kribbella sp. NPDC048915. NCBI lineage: Bacteria > Bacillati > Actinomycetota > Actinomycetes > Propionibacteriales > Kribbellaceae > Kribbella > Kribbella sp. NPDC048915. The sequence continues at coordinate 18,286 of NZ_JBEZFT010000113.1, forward strand.
TCCTTCGGCGCAGGATGCTCGTCGAGCACGGGCCGAACGAACTGCCGAATGAACTGCCGAATGAACTGCCGAACGAGCTGCCGGACGAGCTGGCGGACGCGCGACCGCAGCGCTGCGGTCAGGGGACGGCGCTGCGGTACTGCGGGTGGGATTGGTCGCTCGGTGAGCGACGTGGGAGTTGGGGTTACCGGGAAGGTGCCGCCGGGGCGGTGCTGCCGGGCAGGTGCCGCTGTGAAGGTTCACGGGCAGCGACGTGCCGCGGTGCGACGTGCGGCGGTGCGACGTGCGGCGGTGTGACGTGTGACGTGTGGCGGTGTGGCGGTGGGATGTGCGGCGGTGGGACGTACTGTGCGATCGCGGGGGCGGTGCGACGTGCGGCGGTGGGATGTGCGGCGGTGGGACGTACTGTGCGATCGCGGGGGCGGTGCGACGTGCGGCGGTGGGATGTGCGGCGGTGGGACGTACTGTGCGATCGCGGCGGCTGGTTTGGCGGCGGCTTGATTGGCGGTGGGGTGTTCGGGCTGCTGGTGCGCTGCCGTCGCGGCGTCCGGCGTTCAATCGGCTGCGGCGATGGTGTCGGCGGCTCGGAGAGTCGCTTCGTCGGATCTCCGCCCGCGTGGCTTCGTCGGAGCTCCACCACGTACCGGTGCCGGCACCCACGGCTGGCTCGGCAGCTTCTGCACGAGCTCGGGCGTCTGCCGAGTGCACCGTCGGCAAGGCCGGTTGCGGTGACTGACAAGCCGGTTGCGGTGACTGACAAGCCGGTTGCGGTGCCGGCAGCCGCTTGTGGGCGCCTGGCGTATGGTTCGCCGGATTGCCAAGGCGTGGTCGGGCGTGTCCGCCCAGAAGTGGGCTTCGAATGCGGCGATGCCGGGACGTGTGATGCCGGAGGGTGTGATGCCGGACATGTGATGCCGGACGTTCCGCTTGCGGAGTGGGTGCCGATGGCAAGGTCGCACGGGTCGGACCGCGAGAGCACGCGTCGCGGACGCGGCGACTGCGGAGGTAGTCAGTCGGCTGCGGCGAAGGCGTCGGCGGCTCGGAGAGTCGCTTCGTTGGATCTCCACCACGTAGGGGTGCCGGCACTGACGGCTGGCTCGACTGGCTCGACTGGCTCGGCTGGCTCGGCTGGCTCGGCTGCTTCCGCATGACCTGCGGCGTCTGGTGCACCAGGTGCACCGTCGGGCATACCGGCTGCACTGCCGTGTGTACGGTCTGCCGGATTGCCGAGGGCATTGGCGGGCGCGTCTGCCCAGACGTCGGGTTCGGGTGCTGCGACGTCGGACGTTCCGCTGGGGTTGTGGGTGCCGATGGCACTGTCGCACGGGCCGGCTGCGTTGTCCTTGGTTCGCGCTGCGACGTCGTGGGTTCGCGCTGCGACGTCGTGCCACGGTACGTCGATGTCGCAGTCCACGGCCCCATGACACGCACCCGCAGCGTCCTCGAGCGTGCCCGGTGCGCCGCCGGGCATGCCGGGTGCACCGCCGGGCGTACCGGTTGCGCCGCCGGGCGTGCCGGTTGCGGCGTTTGGCGTGCCCGGTGCGGCGTTGGGCGTGCCGGTTGCGGCGTTGGGCGTGCCCGGTGCGGCGTTGGGCGTGCCGGGTGCGCCGCCGGGCGTGCCGGTTGCGGCGTTTGGCGTGCCGGTTGCGCCGCCGGGCGTACCGGTTGCGGCGTTTGGCGTGCCAGGTGCGCCGCCGGGCGTGCCGGTTGCGGCGTTTGGCGTGCCGGTTGCGCCGCCGGGCGTGCCGGGTGCGGCGTTGGGCGTGCCGGGTGTGGCGCCGGGCGGCTGGGTCGTGGCGTCGGGCGTGGGTGGGTGTACGCCTGGTGATTGTGGTTTGCGGCGTTTGCGTGCCGGTGGTGGTTGAGACCAGGCGGGGCGACTGACCTGAACCTCGCCGTTGACGATGGTGATGTGCCAGCGGCCGGCGTGCAGATCGACGTGATGGCGACGGCACAGCAGCGCCAGGTTCGAGACCTTGGTCGCGCCGCC
>NZ_JBEZFT010000114.1:0-19893 GCF_040649595.1 Kribbella sp. NPDC048915
AGGGGTTCTCTGCTCTCATACCGACGAAGAACCCCCAACACGCGCGGTCATCCACTCGCACGCCGTCCCGCGGATCAGCCGGCCGTAACCTCGTCGTCAGGCACCCCGTCAGGCACCCCGTCGCGACCCGACCGGCCGCCCCGCGTCGGCGGTCGGTCGCATGGCCCCTACACAAGAGATATCCGGGTCCGCTGACTGATGTCTGGGGTTGGCTTCCGCCCGAGGGGAGATGATCGCGGGCAGACGGGGTGCGGGATGGCCGGGGCGATGGGAGCGTGCAAGTGATCGGGGGCGCGCGGTGATCGGGGCCTGAGGTGATCGGGGCCTGAGGTGATGAGGACGCGGGGTGATGGTGGCGTGCGCCGCATCTATGGAGGGTTTTTCCCCGTATGGCGGGCAAAAGCCTCCACTGTCGTGCGGAAAACTCTCCTAGAAGATTTTCGCGGGTCAGCAGTTGCAGGCGGTGCAGGGTTTGGTGCGCGTGTAAAGGGTGCGGAGCCCACAACACCATGGGTGAACCCACCGCGTGGCGACGTCCGAGTCCCTCCGACCACCGCGCTGCTCGACCGCGCTGCTCGACCGCGCTGCTCGACCGCGCTGCTCGACCGCGCTGCTCCATCGCGCTGCTCCATCGCGCTGCTCCACCGCGCTGCTCCACCGCGCTGCTCCACGCCGCCGCATCTACCGAGTTCACCACCGCCGGCATGCCTCCGACGTGGGGTCGGCGGCCGGACAGCGGCCCAGGCGGACTCAGAGGGTTCGGCAGGGCCTGAGCGGGCCGACTGGGTGGGCCGTTGGGGGAGGCGGGCCGGACGCCAACCGGCAGTGTCGGGTTCCGGGTGGTCGGCGGGAGGTTGGGCAGCGCATACCATTGATCGGTGGTCTTTGGGGTCGCGGGCCCGCGGACCGCCATTCATCGTCGGCCGAATTGCGGCTGAGCCTGCCTACCGACTGTCTCTTGATGCTGCCCTGCGGGCGGCGACCGGAGGCGGGGAGTTCGGGGTGGGCGCGGTAACGTTTGTCCGATTACTGCTCTTTTGCATCGTTAGGAGTCACCGTGGCTACGCCACCTCGCAATTCTTCCTCCGGTTCCGGGGACCGACGTGGTTCCTCCGGGGGCGCCGGCCGTTCGGGCGGTGCCGGTGGCGGACGGTCGGACTCCGGTCGCTCGGGCTCGAATTCCGGTAAGTCGGGAGGTTACGGCGCCGGTCGCTCGGGCTCGGGTTCGGGTGGTGGTCGCGCGGGGTCCGGTGGTGGTCGTGCGGGCGCTGGTGGCGGACGTGGGTCTGCTGCCGGGCGCAGCGGCGGTGCTCCGGGGCGGCGCGGTGGGTTCGCGGGTGGTCGCTCCGGCGGTGCGGCGGGGCGCTCGGGCGGTTCGTCGTACCGGGATCGGGACGAGAACGCCGAGAACCGTCGCGGCTTCGCCGGTTCGCGCGGGGACGACAAGAACGAGCGGGACCCGTTCGGCGGACAGTTGTCGGGCCGCGGCGGGCGTGACGGTGGATACCGCAAGGACGATCGGGGCGCCGGACGTGGCGTAGCCGGCCGACGTGACGGCGGCCGTGACGATCGTGGCCGTGACGATCGCGGTGGGTACCGGCGCGACGCTCGTGATGGCGACTCGCGCGGCGGTTACCGACGTGACGACCGTGGCGGTGATGATCGCGGGAGCTTCCGGCGTGATGGTCGGGGCGGGGACGATCGCGGTGGTTACCGGCGTGATGGTCGGGGCGGCGATGACCGTGGTGGTTACCGGCGTGATGGTCGCGGTGGGGACGACCGCGGTGGTTACCGGCGTGACGATCGCGGCGGCGACGACCGCGGTGGTTACCGGCGCGATGAGCGCGGCGGCGACGATCGCGGTGGGTTCCGGCGTGATGAGCGTGGCGGGTCGGGTGGTTCGTACCGGCGCGGCGGGGACGATGCGCGTGGGCCCCGACGGGACGACCGTACGGATACGCGTGGGCGTGGACCCGCTCGGGCCGGCGGGCCGGCGCGTGGTGAGCGCGGTCCGTTCCGGCGGGACGAGCGCGGTGACGCGCGCGGACGGTCGGGGGCCGGGGACTCGCGTGGGCGCAGCGGTGGTCGCGACGAGCGGCGTGGATCCGGTGGGCGTGATGATCGGCGCGGCGGGTTCCGTCGCGAGGAGCGCGAGGAGAAGGTCGGGCCACGGCGCGACGACCCGAAGATTCCGGAAGGGATCACCGGTGCCGAGCTCGATCGGTCGGTGAAGCTCGAGCTGCGGTCGTTGCCGCGGACGCTCGCCGACCTCGTTGCACAGCACCTGGTGGCGTCCGGGCGGTTCATCGACGACGACCCGGAGCTCGCGTACCAGCATGCGCGGACGGCGCGTCGGCTGGCCTCGCGGCTCGGCGGGGTGCGCGAGGCTGTCGCGATCACGGCGTACCTCGCTGAGCACTACGACGAGGCGCTGACCGAGTTCCGGGCGGTACGGCGGATGACCGGGAACCACGAGGTTCTCGCGATGATGGCCGACTGCGAGCGGGCGCTCGGACGGCCGGACAAGGCGCTGGCGCTGACCAAGGACAAGCACGTCCACGACCTGTCGGAGGCGACGCAGATCGAGCTGCTGATCGTCGCGGCCGGGGCGCGGCGCGACCTGGGGCAGACCCGGGCGGCGATCCAGATGCTCGACGTGCCGGAGCTGACGAAGCGGACGCGGGCGGAGTGGTTGCCGCGGCTGCGGTACGCGTACGCGGACGCGCTGGCGGAGGCTGGACGTACGGATGACGCCCTGGTGTGGTTCCACCGGGCTGCCGGTGTCGATGGTGACGGTTTGACGGGTGCGGCGGAGCGCGCGGCGGAGCTGGAAGGCCTCGAGTTCACCGACCTGGACGAGGACGACACCATCGTCGAGGAGTACTTCGACGACACCGACACCACGGCCGAGACCCTCGCCGAGCTGACCGGTGACGACGCGGACGACGCCGGTACGGACGACGCCGGTACGGACGACGTCGCCGACGACAGCACGGATGACGCGGATGACGCGGACGACGCGGACGACCTGGACGACACCGACGCGGACGAGGACGACAGCGACGTCGTGGCGGAGGCGGCTGACGAGGTGTCCGAGGGCCGCCCGGAGTAGTTGGCAGAAGTGCGAGTGCCCCGACGTCCAACCGCCGTCGGGGCATTTGTTTGCTGCGACCGTCCTACAGCGTGCGGAACAGCAGACCTACTCGCGGCTTAGGGCCGAAGGACGTCGCCTTCTGCGGCAGTACGACGCCTTGCGCGGCAGAACGCAGTACCTGGTCCATTCGAGGTGCTGTCAGCTCTACAGCCACCTGCTGTGGCCCCGCCAACGCCAACGCGTCCGCGAGCGTGTGGTGGAAGCTGATGTCCTCGTCGTCCACACCCCACGCCGGCAGCAACTCGTCGTGCAGTAACACCACCATCGGGTTCTCCGACGCACTGTGCAGCGTCAGCCACTCAGAGCCGTCCGTGACCGCGATCCGGTCGCCACCGTCCTCAGCACGACCAGCCTCCACCCGCCACGTGGACGGCGTACGCGAACGCACCGTCGCCAGGTGCAGTCCCGGTACGACGCGGTGAATCGGATCCAGCGTCAACGGGTGCCTGACGTAGTCCACCAGCATCGCCAGACCGACCTCCGCGCCAGGCCGGAGCGGATCGCGCAGCTGGCGCTCCAGGTACGCCGCGTAGCGATGGTGCCCGTCCGCAATGACCGCCTCGCGCTTGGCCAGCTCCGACTCGATCGCCGCGAGCACCCCGGGGTCCTCGATGCGCCAGATGGTGTGTTCGGCGCCGTTGTACGTTTCCGCCTCCAGCCACGGTTCACCGGACCGGGCCGCGTCCACGGCGTCACTCGCCGCACCACCGTCGGCGTACGCGAGCAGAATCGGCTCCAGGTCGGCGTCGGTCGCTTCCATCAGCCTGAGCCGGTCGTCGACCCAGTGCGGCATCACGTTCTCGTGCGGCAGCACCACCTGGCGCGTGGGGTCCAGGCGGAGCGCGCCGACCAGTCCGCACAGTACGGCGTTGCCCAGGCGCTGCTCGTACACGTACAGCGCGGGCCGCTCGTCCTGCACCACCACGCCGTCCTGCTGCCAGCGGGCGAGCCGTCGCGCCGGTTCGTCGTACCGGGAGGGACCGAGCTCCGGATCGCGTGGAAGGATGAGCCTCACCATGTTGTGCAGATCAGAATCAGTCAGCCGCCGGACGATGGCGGGTTCCAGCACGTCGTACGGCGGCGACGTGACGGCGCCGAGGCCGCTGACCTTGCCCGCCACGAACCGCCACGCGCGCAGCGGCTCGAGTCGCAGCACCGCCTTCGCATCCGGCATGCGGCGCATCGTACGGGGTGAAGCATGAGCACGAAACGCCAATCGCCGGAGCCGCTGTCGGCATGTGACGAACCGCTCGCCGGCCGGTACGACGTCGCGCTGCTGGACCTGGACGGCGTCGTGTACGTCGGGCCGGATCCGGTACCGGATGCGCCGGAAAACCTCCGCAAGGCCGCCAAGGAAGGCATGCGGATCGGGTACATCACCAACAACGCCAGCCGGCCGGCGCGGGTCGTTGCCGAGCACCTCGCATCGTTCGGGCTGGACGTGATCGCGGACGACGTGGTGACGTCGGCGCAGGCGGCGGCGAAGCTGATCGCGAGCGAGTTCCCGGAAGGGTCGCCGGTGCTCGTGGTCGGCGGCGAAGGGCTGCAGGTCGCGCTCGAGGAGTACGGGTTGACGCCGGTACGGTCGAGTGACGCGCGGCCGGTCGCCGTGGTGCAGGGATTCCACCCGGACGTGAACTGGGTGATGCTCGCCGACGGTGCGCACGCGATCAACGAGGGCGCGAAGTGGTTCGCGACCAACCTCGACCTGACGATCCCGACCGCCGCTGGTAAGGCGCCGGGCAACGGCACCCTCGTGCAGGCGGTCCGGGCCGCGGTCGACGTCGATCCGGTGGTCGCCGGCAAACCCGAGCCGCCGCTGCTGGAGACCAGCATCGAACGGCTGGAAGCCAAGCGCCCGTTGATGATCGGCGACCGCCTCGACTCCGACATCGAGGGCGCGAACGCGGTCGGGATCGCGAGCCTGTGGGTGGCCACCGGGGTCCACGACGCGTACGACCTCGCCCGGGCGCCGAAGCATCAGCGGCCGACGTACATCGCCGCCGATCTCAGTGCCTTGGCCGAGAAACAGCCCGGGGTGACGGTCGAGGGGTCGAAGCACGTGTCCGGCGGGTGGACCACGGAGGTCGTGGACAACGCTGTCACCGTGAAGGGCGAGGGTGAGCCGTACGACGGATTGCGCGCGATCCTGTCCGCGGTATGGGCAGCCGTCGACGCGCCCGCCGAGGCACCCAAGTCCAAGACCACCCGAGGCCGCCGCCCCCGCCCGAAGCCGACGCCCACGGCAGACGCCATCGCCCTGGACGCCGCCCTCCACCGCATCGGCCTGTCGAAGTAGCTTCCGCCCGCCCGCCCGCCCGCCCGCCCGCCCGCCAGCCCGGCCGCCTGTTCGTGAGAGTGGGCGGGCGGGGCCTGCGCGCGGCCGTTCCCTCGAGTTGCCGGGCCCGCTTCACGTCGTACGACGGGACGGGGGTTCCCCAGAGGCGTGCCGACGAGGAACCCTGCCCACGGTTCGCCGCGCGTCGATACTGCCCTCGTCGTACCCGACGCCCTCCTCGCGTCGCCGTGCCCGCTGGAGCTCGCAGGGCGACCGATCCCCGTACGGCGTTCCGCCCGCGACCACCGCACGGCCGCGCCGTGCGCCATTACGCCTCGATGATTGATGCACGGCCCGAAGGTGTGCACGCTCGACAGTTCGTGTGGTGCGGAGCGGGTGTGTTCGGTGTCTGATTCACGCTCAGCTGTGACCCCTGGCACGAGAGACGTCCTGTCGACCTGACACACGCCACACGCCAAACGCCCGAGCGTCCTCTGCACCATCACCGCCGAGGACCACCGAATCCAGACCAGGCCGTGCATCAATCATCTAGGTGGTGTGACTTTGTGCACCAGATCCGTACGAATCGGCCGCGGAAATGCGGATCTCGTGCACAAAGTCGTCCGCCGGCCTCGGCTGGTGCTGTTCAGCCGCGACGAGGCGCTCGGCGTGCCCGCGCGGGGGCGGTCCGCGACTCGGGCCCGAGTAGTGTGACTTTGTGCATCAGATCCGTACGAATTGGCCGCGGAAGTACGGGTCTGGTGCACAAAGTCGTCATCCGCCGGCTCCCGCTGGTGCCGTTCGCGTGCCCCGGTCGCGCGGTCTCGGCCTGTACGGGGTGCGGCGGGCGAGGGGCGCCGTACCAGCGTGGGGATGCTGACCGGGGTGGTGACGGGATGGGGGAAGGGGTAATGGGCGTGTGGGGAGCGTGGTTGGTGGTGTTGTGGGGGTGAGGCGTTAACGTTGCTGGGGACGATGCGAGGAGGCAGTCATGGTGTTGGACGCAGTGCGCGGCTACGTACAGCTGGCGAGCGGGCTGACCGAGGTCACCAAGCAGAAGGCCCAGGCCGCGGCGAAGGCGTTGCTGCAGCAGACCGGGGCGGATTCGCTGACGACCAAGGCGAGCGAACTGGCGGACGAGATCGTTGCCACCAGCAAGAGCAATCGGCAGTTGCTGCAGGCGATCGTGTCGAACGAGGTCGAGGGCGCGGTCGCGCGGCTCGGGTTCGTGCGTTCGGAGGAGGTTGCGGGGCTCACGCGCCGGGTGAAGGCGCTGGAGACCGAGCTCGCCGAGCTGCGCGCGGCAGCCGCTGAGTCGGGCGCCGCTGAGTCGGGCGCCGCTGCGGACCTGGCTGACGCGGACCTGGCTGACGCAGACCCGGCAGCGGACGAGGTACTTGAGGCGACTGCGGTCGACGCACCGGCCGCGGCGAAGAAGGCTGCCGCGAAGAAGGCCGCGGCTCCGGCGGCGGAGGCTCCGGCCAAGAAGGCCGCGGCGAAGAAGGCGGCCAAGAAGGCACCGGCGAAGAAGATCTCGAAGAAGGCCTGATATGACCGAGCACCCCGGCGAGCAGTTCCCACCGGCCGTGGACCCGGACGTCGAGCCCGGCGCCGACCCGTCCGAGGAGCGCCAGGACGGCCCCGACTACGACACCGAACCGGACTACGACTCCGAGCCCGGCGGGCCGGCGTTCACCGAACACCCCGGCGGGCAGTCGGCGGAGTACGGCTCCGAGCAGACATCCGGAAGTCCGATCGAGTACGCCGCACCGTCCGCCACGTATGAGCAAGCAGGGCATGTGTGGGACGACGTCGCGGACCCTGGGCAAACGGAGTCGCAGGTGTCCGAGGACGGCGCGGCGGAGTCGGCTCAGTACGCGAGTGAGCAGTCGACGGAGGGCGAACACCATCGCCTGACCGAGCACGTCGACCCAGTTGAGGTTGAGTTCGGGGCGGAGTTTGCGCGGGAGCCGGGTGCGGAGCATGAGCATGCGTACGAGGCCGGCTCTGTCGGGGAGCCGTCGGAGGACGCGGACGTGGCCGAGCATGTGGATCCGGCGGAGGTTGAGTTCGGGGCGGAGTTTGCGCGGGAGCCGGGTGCGGAGCATGAGCATTCGTACGAGGCTGGGTCTGCGGATCCAGATGCGGAGACCGAGTACGAGGAGCGGGACACCGAAGGTGGGCATCCGTTGGTCGAGGAGACGATGGCGCGGCTCGACGAACTGCGCGACAAGCCGGTGAGCGAGCACGGCGACGTGTACGCCGACCTGCACGAGCGGCTGCAGACCGCTCTGGTCGAGGCCGACGCCGACCAGGGCGAGCGGGGATAACCGGACCCCGCCCGCATGCCATCCATCCTTCTGCCCACCACCCGGCACGCGCCCCGGTACCCCACCGCGCCGCTCACCGCCCGGCCTGCCGCCACGTGGCCGGCACCCGCGCACCCCGCCGCACCCCGCCGCACCCCGCCACGCCCCGCCACGCCGCACATCGCCACGCCGCGCATCGCCAGCCGCACACCGCCCGGCCTGCCGTGCGTCCCGCTGCGCCGTGCGTCCCGCTGCGCCGTGCGTCCCGCTGCGCCGTGCGTCCCGCTGCGCCGTGCGTCCCGCCGCGCAGCCGGCCGGTGCTCGGCGTGCGGCGGTGCGAGGGGTGATGGGTGATGGCTAAAGGGGTCAAGCGGCTTCGGTTGGATGCCGAGTTGGTTCGGCGGGGGTTGGCTCGTTCTCGGGAGCAGGCGGGGGAGTTGATTGCGGCGGGCAAGGTGAAGGTGGCCGGGACCGTGGCGACGAAGGCGGCGACCGGGGTGGGGGCGGATGCGGCGATCGTGGTGGATACCTCTGAGCACGACGATCCGGGGTATGCGAGCCGCGGCGCGTACAAGTTGCTCGGCGCGCTCGAGGCGTTCCCCGCGATCCAGGTACAGGGCCGTCGCGCGCTCGACGCGGGCGCGTCCACCGGCGGCTTCACCGACGTACTGCTGCGCAACGAGGCCGCGCATGTCATCGCCGTCGACGTCGGATACGGCCAGCTGGTGTGGGCGCTGCAGACCGACGAGCGCGTGACGGTGATGGACCGGACGAACGTCCGTTCGCTGACGCTCGACGACATCGGCGGTGAACCGGTCGATCTCGTGGTCAGCGACCTGAGTTTCATCAGTCTCACGCTCGTGCTGCCGGCGCTGATCGGTGTGGTGAAAACGGACGGCGACCTGGTCCTGATGGTCAAGCCGCAGTTCGAGGTCGGGAAGGAACGGCTCGGTAAGGGCGGCGTCGTACGGGATCCGGAGCTGCGCGCGGACGCGGTCCGGGGGGTGGCGGCCAAGGCGAGCGAACTGGGGTGGGGAATCCAGGGGATTGCCGCCAGTCCGTTACCTGGCCCGTCAGGAAATGTCGAATACTTCCTGTGGATACGCAGGGAAGCGCCGGCACTCGATGAGACGATGCTCCAGTCCGCGATCGAACACGGACCCCAGTAGGTCGCAGCAGGAACCGCTGAAGGAGGCAGGGCTTGGCTGAGCAGGAGCCGCGGCGCGTGCTGCTGGTCACGCACACCGGCCGGGAAGAGGCGGTCGAGGTGGCGCGTGCCGCGCACCGGCTGCTGACCGGGGCCGGGATGCTGGTGCGCCTGCTCGGCGGCGAGGCCGAGGCACTCGAGCTCGATCCGGCGGAGATCGTCGACGACCCGGAGAAGGCGGCGAACGACGTCGAGCTGATCATGGTGCTCGGCGGCGACGGCTCGATCCTGCGCGGTGCCGAGCTCGCCCGCCCGCACGGTACGCCGGTGCTCGGGGTGAACCTGGGCCACGTCGGGTTCCTGGCCGAGGCCGAGGTCGACGACCTGGAGCGGATCGTCCAGGTGGTGGTGGACCGCAGCTACGCGGTCGAGGAGCGGATGACGCTGGCCGTCGACGTCCTGCTCGACGGCCATCTGATCTTCGACACCTGGGCGCTGAACGAGGCGAGCGTCGAGAAGGCGGCCCGGGAGAAGATGCTCGAGGTGCTGGTCGAGGTGGACGACCGCCCGCTGTCGCGGTGGGGCTGCGACGGTGTCGTGGTCGCGACCCCGACCGGGAGTACGGCGTACGCGTTCTCGGCCGGCGGGCCGATCGTGTGGCCGGAGGTCGAGGCGATCCTGATGGTGCCGCTGAGCGCGCACGCGTTGTTCTCGCGGCCGATCGTGGTGGCGCCGACGTCGCGGCTGTCGATCGAGCTGGTGCCGTCGTGGCACGGCCGCGGGGTGCTGTGGTGCGACGGCCGGCGGATGGTCGAGGTGCCGCCGGGGGCCGAGATCCAGGTCCGGCGGGGTTCGACGCCGGTCCGGCTGGCGCGGGCCCACGAGGCGCCGTTCACCGACCGGCTGGTGGCTAAGTTCGACCTCCCGGTGCTCGGCTGGCGCGGCGCCGCCGAACGCAAACGCAACGGCAACAACACCCACAATCACAGCGAAAACACCAGCAGCAGCGCCGACGGAAACCGCCAACAGGAGAACTGATGCTTTCGGAGATCCGCATCACCGGGCTGGGTGTGATCGAGGACGCGACGCTGGACCTCGACCCGGGGTTCACCGCCGTCACCGGTGAGACCGGCGCCGGCAAGACGATGGTTGTGACCGGGGTGAACATGCTGCTCGGCGGCCGCGCGGACAGCGGTCTGGTGCGCCATGGCACCCGGCGCGCGCGGGTCGAGGGCCGCGCGAGCGCCGTACCGAAGGCGATCGTGCAGCAGGCCGAGGACCGTGGCGGCGAGCTGGACGACGACGAGCTGCTGATCGCGCGCGAGTTGTCGTCGGAGGGCCGTTCGCGGGCGTTCCTCGGCGGCGCGTCGGTGCCGGTGTCGGTGCTGGGCGAGATCTCCGGGGATCTGGTCGCGATCCACGGGCAGGCGGATCAGTGGCGGTTGCTGCAGCCGGCCCGGCAGCGCGAGACGCTCGACACGTTCGCGGGCAAGGCGGTGCTGGTGCCGCTGCAGGAGTACTCCGCTGCGTACAAGCGGCACCGTGACATCGAGGCTGAGCTGACCGAGCTGACCACGCGCGAGCGCGACCGTCTGGCCGAGGCCGATCTGCTGCGCTTCGGTCTGGACGAGGTCGCCAAGGCGGAGCCGCAGCCCGGTGAGGACGTCGAGCTCGCGGCGGAGGAGGAGCGGCTCGCGTACGCCGACGGGTTGCGTACGGCGGCCACGACGGCGGCGGATGCGATCGCTTCGGAGGACCTCGACGCCACCCGTCCGAACGACGTACTGGGCCTGCTGGCGTTGGCGAAACAGGTTCTCGACGGTGAGCGCGAGCACGACCCGAAGATCGCCGAGCTGGCCGATCGGGCCGGTGAGCTCGGGTACCTCGCAGCCGATCTGGCTCAGGAGCTCTCGTCGTACGCCGCCGATGTCGACACCGACCCGGCGCGGCTCGCGGTGGTGAGTGAACGGCGCGCGCTGCTGACCAATCTGGTCCGCAAGTACGGCGCCGACCAGGGCACTGTGGACGAGGTCATCGACTGGACGAAGCGGTCGGCCGATCGCCTGGCCGAGCTGGACGGCAGCGACGAGCGCGTCGAGCAGTTGACGGCCGAGCTGGCCGAGCTGGACGCGAAACTCGCCGACCTCGGGCAGCAGATCCGGCAGGCCCGGATCGAGGCCGCGCAACGCCTCGGAGTCGCTGTGTCCGAGGAACTGTCCGGCCTGGCGATGCCGCACGCGACGCTGTCGGTCGAGGTGCACGAGACCACGCCCGGGCCGTTCGGCATCGACGAGGTCGAGTTCTGCTTCGCGGCGAACCCGGGCAGCCCGGCGCGCCCGCTGCAGAAGGCCGCGTCCGGCGGTGAACTCTCCCGGGTGATGCTCGCGCTCGAGGTGATCCTGTCCGACACACACCCGGTGCCGACGCTGGTGTTCGACGAGATCGACGCGGGGATCGGTGGCCGCGCCGCGGTCGAGGTCGGGAAACGGCTTGCCCGGCTGGCCGAGAAGGCCCAGGTGATCGTGGTGACGCACCTGCCGCAGGTGGCTGCGTTCGCGGACCGGCACGCCGTGGTTCTGAAGAGTGACGACGGCTCGGTGACCACGAGTGGCCTGGTCGCTCTGGACGACGACGCCCGGCTGAAGGAACTGTCCCGGATGATGGCCGGCCTGGAGAACTCCGACGCCGCCCAGGCGCACGCCGAGGAACTGCTTGCGCTCGCCGCGGAACGGCGCAAACCGCGGCGGAAATCTCGTTCCAAAGGATGATTTGACGCACTGTTACCGATATTTCAGTGCGTGAACAAGACCCCCGCCGGGTAAATGAACCGGAGAGGGGCTCTTGACATGGCAGGATGAGGGTGCGATGAAACTGCTCAGCCTGCGGAGAGCGCGACCCACTGAACTGCCCGGTATCACCGGCGTGGTCCGGCTCGATCGGCGTACCAAGAATCTCACCAAACGGCTCAAGCCGGGTGAGATCGCGGTCATCGATCACGTCGACCTGGACCGGGTGAGTGCCGAGGCGCTGGTCGACTGCCGGGTCGCCGCCGTGGTGAACGTGGCCGACTCGATCAGCGGCCGGTACCCGAACCTCGGCCCGGAGATCCTCGTCCAGGCGGGTATCCCGCTGGTCGACGGGGTCGGCCGCGAGGTCTTCTCGATCCTGCACGAGGGCGAGCAGGTCCGGCTCGACGACGGCACGCTGTACCGCGGCCAGGAGGCGGTCGCGAAGGGCTTCGTCCAGGACAGCCAGACGGTCGCGGACTTGATGGACGAGGCCCGCGCCGGCTTGTCCACGCAGCTCGAGGCGTTCACCGCCAACACGCTGGAGTACCTGCGCCGGGAGAAGGACCTGCTCCTCGACGGCGTCGGCGTACCGCAGATCCATACGCCGATGGAGGGCAAGCACGTCCTGATCGTGGTCCGCGGATACGACTACCGCGACGACCTGGTCGCGCTGCGCCCGTACATCCGCGAGTACCGGCCGGTGCTGATCGGGGTGGACGGCGGCGCCGACGCGCTGGTCGAGAACGGGTACGTCCCGGACCTGATCGTCGGCGACATGGACTCGGTGAAGGACGACACGCTGAAGAGCGGCGCCGAAGTGGTGGTGCACGCCTACCGCGACGGCCGCGCGCCGGGCTCCGAGCGGCTGGAACGGCTCGGCGTCGACTCGATCGAGTTCCCGGCCACCGGGACCAGCGAGGACGTCGCGATGCTGCTGGCCGACTCCAAGGGTGCGTCGCTGATCGTCGCGGTCGGTACCCACAACTCGCTGGTGGAGTTCCTCGACAAGGGACGCTCCGGGATGGCGAGTACGTTCATCACCCGATTGCGGGTCGGTGCCAAACTGGTGGATGCCAAGGGTGTCGGCCGGCTGTACCGCAGCCGGGTCTCGACGCTCCAGGTCGTCGCGTTGATGGTGGCGGGCCTGTTCGCGGTCGCGATGGCGATGGTCGCCATCGGTGCCGACGACGTCGTCTGGTCGATCCTGCGGGCGCGCTGGAGCGACTTCGTCTACTGGATCCGGGAGCTGTTCACGTGATCGACTTTCGCTACCACATCGTCTCGATCGTGGCGATCTTCTTCGCCCTGGGCGCGGGCGTGGTGCTCGGCGCCGGGCCGTTGAAGGGCACCGGCAGCCAGTTCGTGGCCAGTCAGGCCGAGAAGGACCGGCAACAGCTGGCCGAGGCGCGGGCCGAGCTGATGCAGGTGAAGGCGCTGGACAAGTACCGCGACGACTATGTCGCCAAGGTGACCGCCGGGATGACCGACGGCAAGCTGGCGAACAAGAAGGTCGCGATCGTCACGATGCCGAGCGCCGACAACGACCTGACCAACGGCGTACAGGAAGAGATCGAGAAGGCCGGCGCCGTCGTCACCACGAAGGTCGCGCTGGACGCGAAGATGTTCGACCCCGGCCAGCGGCAGCTGGTCGAGACCCTGGTCAACCAGCTGGTCACCGCCGACATGGAGATTCCGGCCGACAGTACGACGTACCAGCGGGCCGGGCTGCTGCTCGCGCGCGGCATCGCGGCCAAGGACAGCGGCAAGACCGGTGACGCCGACTCGACCAGGGTGGTCAGCGGCCTGACCGGCGCGAAGCTGCTGTCGCTGAAGCCGTCGCAGATCAAGGACCGCGCGACGTTGATCGTGGTGGTCGCCGCGAAGCCGCCGACCCCGCTGCCGGACAACTCGGCGTACACCGACAGCGTCGACTTCGCCGAGGGCCTGGACCTCGGCAGCGGCGGCGTCGTGGTCGCCGGTACGCCGGACACCGCGGCGGACGGCGGACTGCTCAAGGCCTTGCGGAGTGACTCCGACGCCACCAAGATCGTTTCTTCGGTGGACGTGGCCGACATCCCCGCCGGGCAGGCGACGGTCGTCTTCTCGCTCGCCGAGCAGGCGGACGGCAAGGCGGGGCAGTACGGCGCGATCAACGCGAAGAACGGCGTCGCGCCGACGGCCGTACAGGACAAGGACAACTGACGTGGGAATTCTGAGCGCCGCCCTCGCGGCGGCTGCTACGGCCGGGCTCGAGCGCGCGGCCGGGAAGCTGCCGAAGGAGAACCGGGAGCCGTTCGAGCGCACCAACCACCGCGGTGAGCCGGTGACGCTGCTGGAGGGGCCGGTGACGGTGCTCGGCGCGCTGGCCGGTGTCGCGGCGTCCCGGGGCAACGCCAAGGTGAAGACCGCGGCGATCGTCGCTGGTGCGGTGTCGGGCGCGGTCGGCGCATACGACGACCTGCGTGGAACGACGCAGGCGAAGGGTTTTCGCGGCCACCTGAGCGCGTTGCAGCGCGGTGAGGTGACCAGCGGTGCGGTGAAGATCCTCGGTGTCGGCGCGGCCGGGCTCGTCGCCGCGGCGCTGCTGCCGCGGAAGTCGCGGGGCGTGCGGGCTGTGGCCGGAGTCGTTGCCGACGGCGCCTTGATCGCGGGTACGGCGAACCTCACCAACCTGCTCGATCTGCGCCCGGGCCGCGCGCTGAAGGCCGTGACCGCACTGAACGCACCGCTCGCCGTGGTGAACGGTCCGGCCGGTGCCGTCGTCGGTGCTGCCGCCGCTGCTGCTCCGTCCGACCTCGGCGAGCGGTCGATGCTCGGTGACTGCGGCGCGAACGGCCTTGGTGCCGTCACCGGCACCGCGCTCGCCGCTACGCTGCCGCGCCCGCTGAAGACCCTCGTCCTCGCGGCCGTCGTCGGACTGAACCTGGCCAGCGAGAAGGTCAGCTTCACCAAGGTCATCGCCGACACGCCGGTGCTGGACAAGATCGACCAGTGGGGCCGACGCCCCAGGTGAGCAGACTCGCCCGCGCCGCTCTGGTGGTCGCGGCCGTCACAGTTCTGGCGCGGGTTGTCGGGTTCGGGCGCTGGCTGGTCTTCTCGAAGACCGTCGGCGCGGGCTGTCTGGCCGAGGCTTACACGACCGCCAACCAGCTGCCGAACATCCTGTTCGAGGTAGTCGCCGGCGGGGCGCTCGCGGGCGCGGTGATCCCGGTGCTGGCCGGGCCGGTGGCGCGCGGCGACCGGGCGGCGCAGGGCCGGATCATCGGCGCCTTGCTGTCTTGGTCGTTCGTGGTGCTGGCGCCGATCGCCTTGCTGGCCTGGATTCTGGCGGGTCAGTACACCGACGCGATGCTGGATCCCGGAGCCGAGTGTTCCGGTACGGCGGCGACCGCCACGCGCATGCTGGTGATCTTCGTACCGCAGGTCTTCGGGTACGCGGTCGCTGTGATCGCCACCGCCGTACTGCAGTCCCACAAGCGGTTTGCTGCCGGCGCGTTGGCTCCGCTGATCTCCAGCCTCGTTGTCGTTGGCACGTACTTGCTCTTCGCCGCGGCGGCTCCGAACGCGGATGCGGCGTCGCGTGGCGCCACCGACCTGCTGGCGTGGGGTACTACGGCCGGTGTGCTCGCGTTGGCGCTGACAGTGCTCATTCCGATGCTGGTACTGCGGCTGCCGATCAAACCGACGCTACGGCTGGACCCCGGCGTCGGACCGGTACTGCGGAGGCTCGCACTCGCCGGCCTGGCAGTACTAGTCGCGCAACAGCTCACTTTTGTCGTCACGACGTACCTGGCGAACCACCGTGGTGTACCGGGCAGCATCGCCGTCTACACGTGGGCGAACGCGGCCTATCTGCTGCCGTACGCAGTGCTGGCCGTGCCGATCACCACGGCGGTCTTCCCACGTCTGTCAGCGGCGTTCGAGTCGGGGGAGCGGTTCGACTACTACGCCGCCGCGTCCACGCGTGCCGTGATGCTCGCGGGCGGGGCCGGCGCCGCGCTGCTCGTCGGTACGGCGATACCGGTCGCGCGGATCTTCGCGTACGACGACGGCGCGGTCCAGGAAGGTACCGCGTCGACACTCGTGGACGCGTTGATGTTCTTCGCGCCGGCCGCCATCGGGTTCGCCGTACTCATGCACGCCGGGCGGGTGCTGTATGCGCGTCACTGTGGTCGTGAGGTGGCGGTTGTGACCGCAGGTGCGTGGGTACTCGTTGCGCTGTGTGGCGTGGCGCTGACCGCTCGATGGGCGGCGGTGCCGGCACTGGCGGCAGCCATGTCGGTCGGCATGGTGGCGGGAGCCGTCGTACTGCTGCTGGTGCTCCGGCGGGAGGCAGGTAGCGGCGTACTCGCCGGACTGCCGCGCGCTGCGTTGGCCGGGCTGGGCGGTGCTGTCCTGGCCGGTGCGGCCGGCTGGGCGGTGTCCATCCCGGCCGGTGACCGCGGTGTGGTTGCCGCGGTGGTCTTCGCGGCGCTGTCCGGGCTGGCCACCGTCGTCGTGTACGGCGTGGTCGTGCTTGCATTGGATCGCGCGGACGCACGCGCACTGCTTCGACGGGAGAAGGTATGAGGATCGGGCTGCTGCTCGCGGAATCGCGGGGCGGTATCGGGCAGCACGTCGCCTCGCTGGTGCCGCGGTTCGTGAGTGCCGGGCACGACGTGGTGGTCTGTGCGCCACCTGGCACTGCGGAGCACTTCGAGTTCGCTCCGGCCACCGTCGTCTCCCAGGCAGCCGGCCTGCGTGGCTGCGACGTCATCCACGCGCACGGCTACCGCGCCGGTATGACCGCACTGCGCGACAGGTCCCGGCTGCGCCCACTGGTCGTCACCTGGCACAACGCCGTGATCACCCCGGGCCCACGCGGCCTGGTGATGCGGATGGGGCAGCGACTGGTGGCCAAGGGCGCCGATTTGACGTTGGGTGCGTCCACCGACCTGGTCGAGCTAGCGCAGAGCCTGGGCGCCCGCAACGCGCAACTGGCTCCGGTGGCCGCCCCCGCGATACCACAGGTCCGTACGCCGCGCGCCCGGCTGCGGCGGGAGCTCGGCGTCGGTGACCGGCCCGTAGTCCTCACAGTGGGCCGTCTGGCGCCGCAGAAGGACTATCCGACGCTGCTGTCGGTCGCCGCGCGCGTCCACGAGTCGACGCCCGACGCCACGTTCCTCGTCGTCGGTGACGGACCGTTGCGGGACAACCTGCAGGCCCGGATCGACGCGGAGCAGCTGCCGGTCAAGCTGCTCGGTCACCGCAACGACGTCGCCGATCTGCTCGGGGCGGCCGACGTGTTTCTGCTCACATCGCATTGGGAGGCCCGCGCGCTCGTCCTCCAGGAGGCGATGCAGGTCGGCGTACCGGTCGTCGCGACGGCGGTCGGCGGCGTACCCGAACTCGTCGGGGACAGCGCCGTACTGGCGTTTCCGGGCGATGCGGACGGGCTGGCCGACGGCGTCCGGGCGGTCCTGGCGGAGCCGGCCACGGCGAACGCTATGCGGACACGTGGCCGGGAGTTGGCCGCCCGATGGATGGACGAAGACGCCGTGGCGAAGAATCTGCTCGACATCTACGCGGGTCTCGTCGCGACCGGTGCTTGACAAGAGGTAGGCTGGAGGCCCGTGGACAGGGCTTCGAATTCCCAGCAGACCAAGCACGTATTCGTCACCGGCGGCGTGGCATCCAGTCTCGGCAAGGGACTGACGGCATCCAGCCTCGGCAGTCTGCTGACGGCGCGGGGCATCCGGGTGACCATGCAGAAGCTGGATCCGTATCTCAACGTGGATCCTGGCACCATGAATCCGTTCCAGCACGGCGAGGTGTTCGTCACCGACGACGGCGCCGAGACCGACCTGGACATCGGCCACTACGAGCGCTTCCTGAACCGTGACCTGTCCGCCGTGGCGAACGTGACCACCGGCCAGGTCTACTCCAGCGTGATCGCCAAGGAACGCCGCGGCGAGTACCTCGGCGACACCGTCCAGGTCATCCCGCACATCACCAACGAGATCAAGGAACGGATGCTCGCGATGGCGGGCCCCGACGTCGATGTCGTCCTGCACGAGATCGGCGGCACCGTCGGTGACATCGAGTCGCTGCCGTTCCTCGAGGCCGCCCGGCAGGTCCGGCACGACGTCGGCCGCGACAACGTGTTCTTCCTGCACATCTCGCTGGTGCCGTACCTCGCCCCGAGCGGCGAGCTGAAGACCAAGCCGACCCAGCACTCGGTGGCCGCGTTGCGCTCGATCGGTATCGCTCCGGACGCGGTCGTCTGCCGCTCGGACCGGCCGATCCCGGACGGCGTGAAGCGGAAGATCTCGCTGATGTGCGACGTCGACACCGAGGCCGTCGTCGCCGCGCCGGACGCGCCGTCGATCTACGACATCCCCAAGGTGCTGCACGCCGAGGGGCTGGACGCGTACGTCGTACGGCGGCTGAACCTGCCGTTCCGCGACGTCGACTGGACCCGCTGGGACGAGCTGCTGCGGGTCGTGCACCACCCGAAGGACGACGTCACGGTCGCGCTGGTCGGCAAGTACATCGACCTGCCGGACGCGTATCTGTCGGTCGCCGAGGCGCTGCGCGCCGGTGGCTTCGACAACGACGCCCGCGTGAACCTGCGCTGGATCGCCTCCGACGACTGCGCGACGCCCGAGGCCGCCGCCCGGCTGCTCGGAGACGTCGACGCGATCTGCATCCCGGGCGGGTTCGGGGTCCGCGGCATCGAGGGCAAGATCGGCGCGATCCGGTACGCCCGCGAGCAGGGCGTGCCGATCCTCGGCCTCTGCCTCGGTCTGCAGTGCATGGTGATCGAGGTCGCCCGGAACCTGGCCGGTCTCGACCAGGCGAACTCCAGCGAGTTCGACCCGGACGCCGAGCAGCCGGTGATCGCGACCATGGAGGAGCAGAAGCACATCGTCTC
The DNA here is from genome assembly GCF_040649595.1 of Kribbella sp. NPDC048915. Lineage (NCBI taxonomy): Bacteria > Bacillati > Actinomycetota > Actinomycetes > Propionibacteriales > Kribbellaceae > Kribbella > Kribbella sp. NPDC048915. The sequence continues at coordinate 18,591 of NZ_JBEZFT010000114.1, forward strand.
CGGGACCGGCGACCTGGGCGGCACGATGCGGCTCGGGCTGTACCCGGCGAACCTGGCCGAGGGGTCGATCGTCCGCGGCCTGTACGGCGCACCGTCGATCCAGGAGCGGCACCGGCACCGCTACGAGGTGAACAACGCCTACCGGGACAAGCTGGAGACGGCCGGCCTGGTGTTCAGCGGTCTGTCGCCGGACCACGAGCTGGTCGAGTTCATCGAGCTGGACCGCTCCGTCCACCCGTACTTCGTCGCCACCCAGGCGCACCCCGAGCTGCGGTCGCGGCCGACCAAGCCGCACCCGCTGTTCTCCGGCCTGATCGCGGCCGCCCTGGTCCGGCAGCGCGAGTCCCGGCTCCCGGTCGAGGACCCGGAGCCGGTCAAGAAGGCCGCGGGCAAGAAGACGCCGGAGAAGGCCGCGGTCGAGGCTCGATGACCGACTATCCCGAGCTCCGGTTCGGCGCCGGGCTGGCCGACCAGCCCGAGCGCTGGCCGGTCTCGACCTCGGAGACCGTGCACGAGACCGGGCGGGTGATCTCGGTACGCCGGGACACGATCGAGCCGCCCGTCGGTGACCAGTTCGTCCGCGACGTCGTCGTACATCCGGGCGCCGTCGGCGTGGTCGCGCTGGACGACAAGCACCGGATGCTGCTCGTTCGGCAGTACCGGCACCCGGTCGGCTACAAGTTGCTCGAGGCACCGGCCGGGCTGCTCGACGTCCAGGGGGAGCAGTACCGCCTCGGCGCCGAGCGTGAGCTGTGGGAGGAGACCGCCACCAAGGCGGCCGACTGGCGCATCTTGGTCGACGCGTTCACCTCACCCGGCCTGACGAACGAGGCGGTTCGGATCTACCTGGCACGCGATCTGTCGCCCGCCGAGGGAGCGTTCGAACGCATCCACGAGGAAGCGGACATGGAGACCGTCTGGGCGCCGCTGCTCGACGTGGTCGCCGCGATCCTGGCCGGCCACCTCCAGAACCCCATCCTGATCATGGGTGCGCTCTCCGCCTGGACCGCCCTCAACGGCCCCGGCTTCGACACCCTCCGCCCCGCAGACTCCCCCTGGCCCGCCAAGGACCACTGACCTCTCCCCGCGCCCCGGACCCAGGGCTCTCTCTTGGCCCAAGTGTCCCTTGCCAACACGAGGGGATAGCCGGGTCCGTTGACGGATGTGTGGGTTGGCTTGTGCCCGAGGGGAGATGGTCGCGGGCCGACGGGTGAGGGATGGCCGGGGCGATGGTGTGGCGTGCGGGTGATCGGGGTGTGGGGTTGGTGGAGTCGCATCTGTGGAGGGTTTTCCCGCGTATGGC